>JBGPNU010000268.1:0-5114 GCA_041487675.1 Binatus sp. (SeqCode) | reverse complement strand
GCCGGCGGGCAGGTGCCCAAGCGCGGCGAGACGATGCTCGACGGTGGAATCCCGAACTACAACGTGTACCTGGCCAAGGACGGCAAATATCTGACGATCGGATCGCTGGAGCCATGGTTCTTCGCGAACCTGTGCCGCACTCTAGGCCGCGAGGATCTGATCCCGCACGAATTCAATCCCGAAAAACGGGAGGAGATCGGAAAGTTCTTCACCGAGACCTTTAAGACCAAGACTCGCGACGAATGGTTCGAGATACTGAGCAAGACCGACATCTGCGCCGGCAGGATGCTCACGCTGGATGAAGTGCCGAACGATCCGCAGGTGCTGGCGCGCAACATGATCGTCGAGGTTGAAGGGCGGGACGGGCAGAAGGTCAAGCAAATAGGCGTGTCGGTGAAGCTGTCGGATACGCCCGGGTCGATCAGATCGCTCGCGCCGCAACTCGGCGAGCATACGGACGAGATCCTGGGCGGGCTCGGCTACAGCCAGGACCAGATCAATCGATGGCGCGAAGAAGGCTCAATCAAATAGTGTGGCATTCGGAAAGGTCCGCGTTGCCCGCCGTGCGCCAAGCCGGTTAAGATTCGAGCCATGTCACAGCAGCCACCGATGTTCATGCGCGGCCCGCACGATCCAATTCGCATCGAGCGCGCCGAAGGCCCCTGGCTCTACACCAGTGACGGCCACAAGATTCTCGACGCAGGCGCGGGCGCGGTGGTGGTCAATATCGGGCAGGGGCGCAAGGAAATTGCCGAGGTGGCCGCGCGTACGATCGCGAGTCTCGATTACATCGTTCCGGTGTGGACCTCGCCACAGCGTGAACGGCTGGTGGAGCGGCTCTCGCGATGGACTCCGCCCGGGCTGACGCGCTTCTATTTCACCAGCGGTGGATCGGAAGCGGTCGAAGCGGCGCTGAAGTTTGCGATCCTCCATCACAAAGTCCGCGGCAAAATATCGAAGAAGAAAATAATCGGGCGGCGGTTTTCGTATCACGGCAATACCATCGCGGCGCTGTCGGCCGGCGGCAGCGGACGGCGCGCGGATTACGAACATATTTTGCTCGACTGGCCGAAGATCGATCCGACCTACTGCTACCGATGTCCGTGGGGAAAGACCTATCCGGCCTGCGATATCGACTGCGCGAGCGCGCTGGAAAAAGAAATTTTGAGCAGCGGCGCCGATTCGATCGCGGCGTTTATCGCGGAGCCAATGATGGGATCGAGCGGCGGCGTGGTCCCGCCGGTGAAGGAATACTGGCCGAAGATTCGCGAGATCTGCGACCGCTACGACGTGCTGCTGATCGCCGACGAAGTGATGACCGGCTTCGGCCGCACCGGGCGGCGATTCGCGGTGGATCACTGGAACGTCGTGCCCGATATCCTGGTCGGCGGCAAAGGACTAACCGGCGGCTACATGCCGATGGGCATGATCGCGGTCAAGGAATCGTTGGTCGAGGAAATCGAACGCGCCAAAGCCGACTTCATGTTCTACACCTACAGCTCGCATCCGGTCGCATGCGCGGTCGCCGATGAAGTGCTCGCCATCATGGAGCGGGAGCGGCTCGTGGAGCGCTCGGCAGAAGTCGGGGCAACGCTAGGCGCGACGCTGAAGGAAGAACTCTCGGGCCATCCGATGGTCGGCGACATCCGCGGCGCCGGGATGTTCTGGGGAATCGAGCTGGTGCACGACAAGGCGACCCGGGTCCCATTTGCGCCGGAAAAAAAGGTCACCAATCGCGTGCTCGGGGCGGCGGTCCGAAGAGGGCTGTTCTTTTATCCGGCGACCGGGATGGCGGGGAAGGCGGGCGGCGACGCGATGATGATCACGCCGCCGTTCATCATCGGCGACGCGGAGATCGAGTACATCATTCGGATCGCGCGCGCCGCGCTCGACGAGATTCATCCGAGCTTGTAGCCTCGTTTCGGAACGCAATTTGAGAATTGGGGAGAAACCGGCGAAGTGAGCAAGAGTGACGCGCGGCAACAGGGTCTCAACAGCGAGATCATCTTCTGCGGTCCCTTAACGCGCGGAAACAGGTGATCGGGCGCTCGTGTACCTCGCAATCTCGGAAGCGAGTCGGTCGGAGTCTTCGACTGGAAGCCTTGAGGTCATGACCCGAATTGCGGGTGCGGCCTTGATTCTAAATCGTTCGCCAGCACGAACCGCCCAACCCGCATTGAGAAGGCCCTGGATTACGGCGCCCTCCTCCCTGACTGGTATCCAGACGTAGATCCCGGAACGCGAGATGGTCTCGATTCCGCGCCTTCGAAGCGCGGCAACGAAAGCTTCTCGTCTCCGCGCGTACGTTTCAGAAGCATGGCGCACGATGCGCGAAATCGCTCGGTCCTTCAAGGCCGCAGCCACTACGCGTTGCAAGATGTGACTGACCCAACAAGGACCGAGATCTTGCCGGGCCTCTAAGCGTGAGATGCTCAGGGCGTCGCCTGATATGAGGGCCAATCTGAGGTCGGGTCCCAGAAACTTTGAGACGGAGCGAACTACCGCCCATCGAACGCGGCGGGATTCGACGAGGCTTGTCGGCGGCACACCCGCGATCAGTGCGGCTGGGGGCTAATCCCTGGGCTAATCCCCCTCGCGCTCCCCCTGTCAGACACCAACCCGCCAAACCCATCGACTTTCTAACCGATGTATTTTTGCTCCGCTGTGCTGATGTACTTTCACTCCGGTGTTGACACTTCAGCGGGTGCCATGTGAGTTTGCGCCACGAGGCATGGCATGCTAGGAAACTGTCGTACCAATCAGCGGACGAAGCCATTGAAATTCTGATCCTTTGCCGGAGGGCTCGAATGGAGATTACTTTTAGAAACAACAGAAACGCAAACGGTCAAGGGGTGCATGCGGCGTTTTACCACGGTGATCCTGCCAATGGCAATGTGATCGGCCAAGTTAAAGGATACCTAGGGTTTGGTCAGACGGGCACAGTCGATCTCCCAACAAATCAAACTTATTGGGTAACAGTTATCTGTAATAATGTAGGGCCTGATCCTGCGGGAACCGTCCTTGCGAGCAAGGATGGATTGAGGGTCCCCCCGAACACCATGGTTGTCTTCACTGAAGCCAAGACGCTTGAGTTCTATTGATTTTTCGCTACGGTTCCGATCCCAAATCGCCGCTGCTTCGCGCCGGCTGAGCCCCTTAACGTAAACCGCTCGCCCCGACCAGCTGGAAATTCCGTCTTAATGCTCGTTCCGACGCTTTATCAAATTCCTTAAGATCGGCATCGGTCAGATGATCAAGCTTGGTACTGAGCAAAGTTGACGGCCTGACTCAGCAGCAAATCGACGAAACATTGGAAAATCAAGCCACCATGCTACCGGCAGGGATTACCAGGCCCGAATCATGGAATAAGCCGAATTTACGACCGATACCTAATAGCGCGGAATAAGCGGACATAAGGGGTTTATGTCGGACTAATAGTACCAGTACCCATCACAGGCGGCGGACTGACGAAGATTTCAACCGGAAATGAGGGAGATGTGCCGAGCCTTGTAGGAACTGGCTGGCTACCGAGACTAAACAGTCTCCTCATCAGAACGGAGAGCAACGGCAGACGATTCAGAGATTTCCCCGGCGCTCCGCGCGCGTTACGCGAGGCTAACCGTGGATTCACGATTCGTTAGGAATCTCGACCAACCGAGATTCATCCGAGCCTGTAGCCTCGGCGCACGCATTTTAGATTCGAGGAGAAACCGGCGCATGGCCGATAGCATCATCGGGCCCACTTCGCATTATTTTTATTCGCAGCGCCTGAAGCTGCACTACGTCGATTGGGGAAATCCCGAGAAGCCGCTGCTGGTGCTGGTGCATGGCGGCCGCGACCACTGCCGCAACTGGGATTGGGTCGCGCTCGACTTGCGGAGCCACTATCACATTATCGCGCCCGACTTGCGCGGCCACGGCGATTCCGATTGGGCCGTCGGCAGCGGCTATTCGATGATCGACTACGTACTCGATCTGTCGCAACTGATGAACGCGGTCGCAAACGAACCCGCGACTCTAATCGGTCACTCGCTCGGGGGCGGAATCGTTTTGCAATACACCGGCACCCATCCCGAAGCGGTCAAGCGGGTGGTGTCGATCGAAGGGATGGGTCCGCCGCCGGGAATGATCAGGGACTCGCCCGCGCACGAACGAATGAACAACTGGATCGGCCAGATGCAGACGCTGGCGCGGCGCAAGGTGCGCGAGTATCCATCGATCGAAGAAGCTCTCACGCGCATGATCGAAGCGAACCCGCATCTTAGCCGCGAGCAGGCGCGTCATCTCACGATTTGGGGAATCCGCCGCAACGAGAACGGCACCTATTCGTGGAAATTCGACAACTACGTTCACGCCACCTCGCCGTACATGTTCAACAATCGCGACGCGCGCGAAATATGGGGGCGCATCATGTGCCCGACGCTGCTGATTCGCGGGACCGAGTCGTGGGCGGGCGATTGGGTCAAGGACGGGCGCATCCAGGTTTTCAAGAACGCGGAATCGGTTACCGTCGACAAGGCCGGCCACTGGGTGCATCACGATCGCCTCGAGGAATTCCTGGCCATCGCGCATCGCTTTCTGGGTGTGTGACCTCGCGGCCGAGTTGGCGCAAGGCCCAAAGTCATGCGACGACCTGCGATTTGGCTGCGGACCGACCAGTTTGAATACGTACAACTGATTCTGCTCGCGGTGATCGTCGGGGTGCTCGCCGCGCTCGGAAATCTCGGCTTCCGCAAACTGATCGAACTTTTCTCGTGGCTGTTTCGCGTGGTCGAGTGGAACGCACTCGGGGTTGAACACGGCGGATGGCATCGCGGGTTGATCGTCGTGATCCTGATGAGCGGCGGCGCCGCGATACTGGCGCTTGACCGCATCTTTCCCGAAGACGTGCTCGGTTACGGATTCCCGAGTTTCCTCGAGATGGTCAATCTGGGCACCGCGCGGATGAAGCGCCGGTGGATTTTCGTCAAGGCCGCGGGCGCCGCGCTGTCACTGGGCGCGGGCGCGTCGGTGGGACGCGAAGGTCCTATTGCGCAGGTCGGCGGAGCGATTGGATCGGCTGTTGCGCAACTCAGAAAGTTGTCGCCCGATCGCGCCAAGGTGCTGATCGCGGC
>JBGPNU010000267.1:0-5171 GCA_041487675.1 Binatus sp. (SeqCode) | reverse complement strand
CGCTCTCAGTCCGTCGCCATGGATGACCTCGCCGCCGGTCGAATTCGGTTGGTTGAAGCAGTAGCCCTGCGTACGTCCGAGCGGCGTGTACTGCGGATGCCCTTTGACGTTGGCGCCCGAGACTACCTTGATCTTCTTGATTGCGGCGCTGATGGCATCCTGTTCCTGATGAAGATTGACCACATCCTGATGAATGCTCTGTTCTTCCTCCTGAACCCCGGAGCATCCCGAGAACGCGACGATCGCCATCGCGAGAAAAAATAGCCGCATCGGGGTTAGATCGACGGTCAACATATCGTGGCGACCTGGCATGCTCATCTGTCTCATGTTCTCCTCGGTCTTCGAGGGCGTGTCCCAAGCAACCTATGATCGGATTCCCTTCCGTGTCCACACGGAGATTAGCGATCATTGAACGAAGATCATGCGGCGTGCGCCGCGCGCGACTGGCGATTTCCGCGCATCACCCGCCGACGTGATCTCTCTCACCGGATGTGTATCCGTGGGATCGCTGGGGGTTGTTACAAAAAGCTCCGTCCCGGTTTCCCTTCTCGGGAAAAGCCATTCATTCAAGGAACTTGGGACGGCAGAAGGACAAGCCTGCCGGTATTTTGCGCTCGCTGTGATTCCATGGGGAAACTCGGATATTCAAACCGCCGTAGATCAAGCGTTGCAAACAACCGGTGGAGACGCCTTGGTCAATGTCACAACGTCCAGCAGCCTCTATGGATTCGTTCCAATTTACAACGTCTTCAGTTTCACCTGCACATCGGTTAAAGGAACGGCAGTGAAGTTGGAGTGACGAGAAATTACGCTGGTGCGGGATGTGTCATTGCCCGGATTCGACGCCGATGTCGTCGCCGTGACTTAGAGGGCCGGACGGGCACGAAATCGACCCGCGGCGCGTAACCGAGCGCAAGCGCATAGCGGATAAACGTACGCAATGTCAGATTGTCGGCACGCCCCGATTCGAGCTTCGCGATCATGGGCTGGCTCACTCCGGTTCTCTTCGCGAGTTCGGCCTGAGTGAGGCCGGCTCTTTCACGAAGGTCGGCGATGCGCTGGTGCAGCATCAGCCGATTGAACTCTTCTTCGACTTCCGGCCCGAGATCCCACTTGCGGACCTTGTCGTCGAGCCAGTTCATGAATGGCTTCTCGCGCTTCATCTGGGAATCTCCGCTTCGATCTTACGTACCCTCGCCAGAACATCGGCCGGAATTCTGTCCCGCTTCTTGATCATTCCGTCAATCAGAAAAATACGGCCACCGGGCCGGAAGCAGTAAAAGATTCGCACCTGGTCACCACGTAGCTCGAACAATCCTCCGCCGAGTGGGTCAGAAGCTGGGCTGCGCATCTGATTGCCGCGTACCCGCAAAACCTTGATCAGCGCTGCACTCTCTTTTCTTGCACGCGCATCCTTGAGCGCGTCGATGAACTCGCGTATGGGGGAATGCCCGTTCCGATCCCTGTAGTCCTCGATCTTCCAGTCCGGCATTCCCCTCAGCCTCGAATATAACCTATAGGTAATGGCCTTTCAAGGGGGGCTGCCGGCGGCGATCGCCCGGCATCGGCTCCAAACGTCAGAGTCCTTCTCTCCGTATAGGAATAGGTGGTGGGCGGTGCAGGTTTCGAACCTGCGACCCTCGGCTTGTAAGGCCGATGCTCTACCACTGAGCTAACCGCCCGCGCGCCATACAATACGAAAAACGCCCCGCGCTTTCACGCGAGGCGAGTCGTCCGAGCGGAATGATCTTCTCGCGCCGGCCCGGTTACGAGCCCGCCGACGACGACGCCGGCGTCGCGCCGACGCCTTCGTTGAGCGAGTCCTTCAGCTGCTTGCCCGGCTTGAACTTCGCCGAGCGGCTTGCCGAAATCTCGATCGACTCTCCGGTCTTCGGATTGCGCCCGGTGCGAGCCTTGCGCTCGGAGACCGAAAATGTCCCGAAGCCCGAGATATTCACCCGCTCGCCCTGGCGCAGCGCCGCGATGACGTCATCGAGCACGATGTTAATTGCGCGCTCGGCGTCAGCCTTGTTCAAGGGAAGCTTGTTCGACAGCGCTTCAATCAATTCGGCCTTGGTCATGTGCAACCTTCGACGGTCCCTACCGTAAGTTTGAGACAAATTCGAGCCGCGACCCCTCGCCGCGCGCCCCAATTTGCGGTGTCCCCCGCTCGAATCCTACGACAGGTTCGAGGATACCCCGGAGTCATCTTCATCGTCACGCGTGATCGGCGTCCCCTTCGGTTCCGGCTCGCGCAGGAACGCGAGATCGCTGTCGCCCTTGCCCGGCTTGAAGAACGTATCCGGGTTGGCCAACACCAGCGCGTGTTTGAGCACCTCGTCCATGTGATCGACCTGGATCAAGGTGACGTTCTTCAGGATTTGAGGAGCGATCTCCTCGATATCCTTGGCATTCTCCTTGGGGATCAGAATGGTCTTGATGCCTCCGCGATGCGCCGCCAGAACCTTCTCCTTGAGTCCGCCAATCGGCAGCACGCGCCCGCGCAACGTGATTTCTCCCGTCATCGCAAGGTCATTGCGAATCGGCGAGCGCGTCAGCGCCGAGACCAGCGCGGTCGCGAGCGTGATACCCGCCGACGGCCCGTCCTTCGGGATCGCGCCCTCGGGGACATGAATGTGGATGTCGATTCGATGATAGAAGCCGCGATCCAGACCCAGCACTTCCGCGCGCGAACGTACGTATGACAGCGCCGCCTGCGCCGATTCCTGCATCACGTCGCCGAGCTGCCCGGTAATCGTCAGCTTGCCCCGGCCCGGCACAATCGTAACCTCGACGCTGAGCAGCTCACCGCCCATCTCTGTCCATGCGAGACCCGTTGCGACTCCCACCTGCGGCACCGTCTCCGCGGTGCCGTAACGGAACTTCGGCACGCCCAGGTATTTGCCGAGACTCGAGCTCGAGACCTTGACGTGTGCGTTGCGATCGGTCTTGACGACTTCGACCGCGACCTTGCGGCATATCGAGGCGATCTCGCGCTCGAGATTTCGGACTCCCGCTTCGCGGGTGTAGTGGCGGATGATGCCCTGGATTGCGCCGTCGGAGATCTCGATATTCTCCGGCCGCAGTCCGTTGGCCTCCTGCTGCTTTTTCAGCAGGTACTTCTTGGCGATATTCAGCTTCTCCGATTCCGTGTAGCCAGGGATTCGGATCACTTCCATCCGGTCCTGGAGCGGGCGCGGGATGCGGTCGAGCGTGTTCGCCGTGGTGATAAACATCACCTTCGACAGATCGTAATCGCAGTCGAGGTAATGGTCGTTGAAGGTGCAGTTCTGCTCCGGGTCGAGCACTTCGAGCAGCGCCGACGACGGATCGCCGCGGAAGTCCGTGGACATCTTGTCCACTTCGTCCAGCAGCAGCACCGGATTCGACGATCCCGCCTTGCGCACCGACTGGATCACCTTGCCCGGCAGAGCGCCGATATAGGTCCGGCGATGGCCGCGGACCTCGGCCTCGTCGCGCACCCCGCCGAGCGACACCCGGACGAATTTGCGTCCCGTCGCGCGCGCCACTGATTTGCCGAGCGAGGTTTTGCCGACCCCCGGAGGTCCGACCAGGCACAGAATCGGGCCTTTCATCTGTCCGACCAGCGTCTCCACCGCGAGATACTCGAGGATGCGCTGTTTGACCTTGTCGAGCCCGTAATGATCTTCTTCCAGAATCCGCTCCGCTTCCTTGATGTCGAGCTTGTCTTCGGTGTACTCGAACCACGGCAGCGCCAGGAACCAGTCCAGGTAGTTGCGCACGACGGTCGCCTCGGCGGACATCGGTGACATCATCTTGAGCTTCTTGATCTCGCGCTCACACTTCTCGCGCGCCTCGGTCGGCATCTTTTTCTGCCGAAGTTTTTCTTCCAATTCCTGGATCTCGTTTTTGAATTCGTCCTTCTCGCCGAGCTCTTTCTGAATCGCCCGCATCTGCTCGTTGAGGTAGTACTCCTTCGAGGTCTTCTCCATCTGCTTCTTGACGCGTGAGCGGATGCGCTTTTCGACCTCCAGGATTTCCAACTCGGACCGCATGTAGCCGAGGATCTTTTCGAGACGCTCGGCCGGATTGGTCGATTCGAGCAGCGCCTGCTTGTCTTCGAGCTTGATACCGAGATGCCCGACCAGCTTGTCGGCCAAAAACGCGGGGTCATCGACCGCCGCGATCGAGGTCACCATCTCGGGCGGAATCTTCTTGTTGAGCCGCGCGTAGTTGTCGAAGGTCGAGACCACCGAGCGCATCAGCGCCTCGATCTCGGTGGTGCGCTCGCTGACTTCCTCGATCTCCTCGGCTTCGACCTGGAAATACTCGTCGTCCGCGACGTAGCGGATCACGCGCGCGCGCTTCTTGCCTTCGACCAGCGCCTTGACCGTCCCGTCGGGGAGCCGAAGCAACTGCACGACCACGCCGAGCGTGCCGACCGAGTACAGATCGCCGGCCGCGGGCTCCGCGACCTTGGGATCTTTCTGGGTCACCAGCAGTATCGGCGTCTTCTTCGCCTCGGCGGCTTCCAGAGCCTTTATCGACTTCTGGCGGCCGACGAAGATCGGATAGACTTCATGCGGAAAAACGATTAGTTCGCGCAGCGGAAAAAGAGGAACGACGTTGGTCGCTCCATCGCGATTATCTTTCTTGTCGTTGCGAAAAAGCATCTTGTAGTTATCAGTCTCCCGGGCTACGCGGTTTCGGCGGTCTTTTGATAGACCAGCAGTGGCTGCTCCTTCTGAGTAACCACTTCCTCCGAGATCAGCACCTCCTTGATATTCGGCTGCGATGGAATCTCGTACATCAGGTCAACCATGATGCTTTCCATGATCGCGCGCAGTCCCCGTGCGCCGGACTTGCGCTTGAGCGCCTCGCGCGAGATCGCGCGCAGCGCACCCTGGGTGAATTTCAGGTGGACGTTCTCCATGTCGAAGAGCTTCTGGTACTGGCGCACCAGCGCGTTCTTCGGTTCGGTCAGGATTCGGACCAGCGCTTCCTCGTCGAGCTCGCCGAGCGTCGCGATCACGGGCAGCCGGCCGACGAACTCCGGAATCAACCCGAACTTGAGCAGGTCCTCGGGCTGTACCTCATATAGCAACTCGGAAACGGTCTTGGGATCGCGATGGGTCAGGTCGGCGCGAAATCCCATCGTCTTGCCCGAGATGCGCCGGCGGATAATGTCG
>JBGPNU010000266.1:0-5193 GCA_041487675.1 Binatus sp. (SeqCode) | reverse complement strand
GCGCGTCGATCTGGATCTGCTCGCCTCGGTGGCTCCGCCGGAAGGTCCGATGCTGCGAGTCGGCTTGATCGGCACGATGGCGCGATGGAAGGGGCATGAAGTCTTTCTTCGCGCGCTCTCCATGCTTCCGCAAAATAAACCAATCCGTGGTTACGTGATCGGAGGCAATATCTATTCGACCCAGGCAAGCGAGGCCGAGCCGCACGAGTTGCGCAAGCTGGCGTCGCAATTTTGCCTGAATGGCCGCGTGGCGTTTACCGGTTTCGTTGACGAACCAGCGCGCGCGATTCGAGCACTCGATATCGTCGTGCATGCCAGCACTCATCCGGAGCCGTTCGGGCGCGTAATCGCGGAAGCGATGGCGTGCGGACGGCCCGTGATTGTGAGCGCGGCCGGTGGCGCTGCCGAGATCGTGACCCCGAACGAGGACGCGCTGACGTTCGAGCCTGGAGATGCCGCGGCCTTGGCCGAATGTATCGGGCGCCTGGCGGACGATGCTGCTTTGCGAAGCCGACTCGCTCGGGCGGGGCGCGTCACTGCGCTCAGAAAATTCGATCGGGCGCGGATGGCGAGCGAGATGATTTCCACCTACGAAGAAGTCGCCGGGGGCGGCGATTGATGCGCGTTCTGCATATCGACGGCGGAAATCTGTTCGGCGGGGTCGAAACGCTTTTACTCACGCTGGCGCGCCTGCGGGATCTTACGCCTGAGATGGAACCGGAGTTTGCGCTCTGCTTCGAGGGACGGCTCAGCACCGAGTTGAAAGCGATCGGCGTGCCGGTTCACGCCTTGGGTGAGACCCGGGTCCGAAATCCATTTTCGGTGGTCAATGCGCGGCGCAAGCTTGCCGATTTGATCCGGGGCGGATACTTCGATGCCGCCGTCTGTCACATGGCATGGGCGCACGCGATTTTCGGTCCCGTCGTGAAGGCATCGGGAGTGCCGCTGGTCGTATGGCAACACCTGGCGAGTGACGGTCGCCACTGGCTCGAACGGTGGTCGAGGATGACGCGTCCGGACCTGACGATCTGCAATAGCAAATTCACCGAAGCCCGGTTGCCCGATTCGCTGCGAGCAGCGCCGAGTACGGTTATCTATTGTCCGGTCGCTCCTCCGCGCGCGTATGGCGAAACCGAGCGCATGGCCGCGCGCGCCGAGTTCAAGACCCCCCGCGACGCGGTCGTGATCATCCTGGCGAGCCGCATGCAGGACTGGAAGGGTCACACCCTTTTGCTCGAGGCTGCGCGCGAGCTGCGCGGTCTCGACGACTGGTTCATCTGGATTGTGGGAGGGCCGCAGCGCGAATTCGAGGTGCGCTATCTCGATAAACTGCGCGCGATGACGTCGGAAGACGGGATCGCCGATCGCGTGCGCTTCTTAGGTGAGCGTAGTGACGTCGACCGTCTGATGGCCGCCGCTGATATCCACTGCCAGCCCAACCTGACCCCCGAGCCATTCGGGATCGGATTTATCGAAGCGCTGTATGCGGGCTTGCCCGTGATTACGACCGCGATCGGCGCCGCGCCTGAGATTGTAACCGATGCATGCGGAGTGCTGGTGCGTGCAGGCGACGTGGCCGGGCTCGCCGCTGAACTCGGCCGGATGATATCCGACCCCGCTCTCCGCAAACGGTTGAGTGCGTGTGGTCCAGATCGTGCCCGTGAACTGTGCGATCCCGAACTCAAGATGAAGGAACTGCAGGCGGCCCTGCACAATCTAAGAAGAGTCGAGAGCGTCCGGCCCGCACCGGTATGATCGTCGCTACAGACTATGATCAACGTACTTTACGTCGTAACGCACGGCGAGATGGGCGGTGTGCATCGCTTTCTGGATTCCATTTTCTCGAACCACTCCGCGAACGTAAGACCGGTTATCTTGTCGTTTCGCGAAGGCGCCTGGCTCGATGAACTGCGGCGGCAAAATCTGACCGTCTATTGCATCGATCACGCGCGCCTCCGGGAGCCGATCAGAAGCTTTCGCGAAGTGAAGCGAATCCTCGAGCGAGAGCAAATCGATATCGTTCATTCAAGCTATGGCTGGTGCCATGCGATGGTCACTCCCGCGGCGCGATGGTACGGGTGCCGGACGATGTGGTTCCATCATGGACCGATTAGCGACCGAAGATGGGCCGGACCGTTGTCGTTAATCCCCGCCGACCTCGTGTTGACCAACAGCCGGTTCATGCTGAGCCGACTTGAGAAGACACTTACCAACGCGAAGAGAATGGGAGTCGTACACTACGGCCTCGATGCAAGGCGACTGGCGCCTGATCCGTCGCTGCGCGATCGGTTCAGGCAGCAATGGGGCGTCGATGAATCAACTACCGCGATCGGAATCGTTGCGTTTATAGACACCTGGAAGGGACAGGATGTTTTTTTGCAGGCGGCGAAACTGCTTTCCGAACGCCGAAATAAGATTCGCATGTTTGTTATCGGTGGCCCGCGCGACGGAGCAGTACGGGCGCGATGCGTCGCGTTCGAGCAGGAACTTCGGCGCTATGCGGCCGAAAATCAGCTCGAGGATTTCGTTCATTTTACCGGCCACCTCGACATGAGGGAGGGTGCGCTGGACGGTCTCGACGTGTTCGTGCATGCCAGCACCGAACCCGACCCGTTTCCTTCGAGCATCCTGGAAGCGATGGCGAAGGGAAAAGCGATCATTGCGAGCGCCGAGGGTGGGGTTACTGAGATAATCGAACGCGACGAGGAAGGATTGCTAATCCCGCCGCGTAGTCCAGAGCTTCTGGCGCGAACGATTGCGGCATTGATCGATGATCCAGATCGACGGGCATTGTTGAGCCGATCGGCGCGAGAGGTCGTCGGATCACGCTTCAATCCGACTGCGGCCGCAGCACGGCTCGAGAAATGGTATTTCGACTTACTGGGAAGAGCGGAGTAGGGGAATCAGGCCGCAGGTTTACAGTAAGAGATAGACAATGGCAGGGATCGCACCAGCCCCTCATCGGCTAAGGGATCTGATGACGGTGACCAGCCGGACGCGCTACCTCGCGTGGCGGGCATTTTCGATCCCGAAAGAAATTGTCGTCGCGTTTGGTAATGGAGATCGGCTGATGATTCGCCGGCCGCCGGCGAGCATGCGGGGAAAGAATTAAGGGATGTTCTGTTGGGTTCGGTCAGTTCAACGCTTACCGATAGAAAGAACCAGTAGTTCGCGCACTATGCCGCTCGCCGAATTCACCGTAGATGGACAGCAGCACCCAGCGTTGCTGCCTGTAGTCGCCGCCTTGGACGGCCTGACGCCAAACACACCTATTCTCGACCTGGGATGCGGGACCGGCGCATGGCTGGCTCGGCTTGCTGACGCGGGCTTCACCGACCTTTGCGGCACAGACCGATGTGCAGACGTTTTCGGCGCGCAAAAGGTCGCCCGCTTCGTCCCCGGCAACTTGATGGACGATTGCACATTCCCGGCTTCGGCGTTTGGTCTCGTCACCGCCATTGAGGTAGTCGAACACGTTGCAAACCCTGAGCGCATCATCGACCTTGCGTCACGCTGTCTCGCGCCTCGTGGCTGGCTTATGATCACGACTCCAAACATCTATTCAGTTCGCGTTCGCGCGCGATTCCTCATGAGCGGCAAGCTGACGTTTTTTGATACGAATGCCGCCCCGGACCATATCCATCCCTTGCTGCTGGATGCTTTCATCCGCCATGTTCTCCCGCGCTATCCCCTTGAGCTTGAGCGTGTCTGGTCATATCCGGAGAAAGGCAGCAACGGCTCGAGGCTGAGCGCAAGGGTTGCCGCGCGAATACTTGGGGCCATTGTTTCGGACCCTCTGCCCGGCGACACGATTTGTCTGCTGCTTAGGAAACATTGATAAACGCGCATCACTGAGGTCAGTTCAACGCTTATCGATAGAGTCAACTAGTACCCGCGATGCAGGTATCGCGTGCCGCGCAATGACGAGACGCATCGAGATGTCCGCACACCTATCGCAAACTGGGAAGCAATGTTTCTTCCCGAGTGCAAATCTTCAGGCTTAAACTAAGATGGCTTCCGCAGTAGCAAGATTTGTCCCCAAGGCTGCCGTTCGGGTTCGGCGATCGCGTCCGATCTCGTTCATACGGGCCCATCCGCTGGAGCTTTTCTTTCTGCTCGAGATCGCCTGCCAGTTGGCGCTGTTGTCGACCAGGATCGGCCAATTGCGGCAGCCGATCCGGATAGCGGTTTTTGGCACCAGCATCGCGATCCTGGTCCTGATGTCAGGCCGCGGTAAAACTAATCCCGCTGCGGGACCAGCCAAACTAGTGCTGGCGGTAGTCGCACTATCCTTGTTTCACCCCAATACCAACTCAGTTCTGGCGGGTTCGGCTCAGATAGGCATGTACGTGGCAATACTGGGGCCACTCTTCTGGGTATCCAGGATCAACGTAAGTACTGCGTATCTTCGACGCATCCTGATGATGGTCTGGATTTTTCAGACGATCAGTGCGGCAGTCGGTATCCTTCAGGTTTATTATCCCGGCCAGTATCAGCCGGCGATCGCGATCGTCACCCTCCAGCAGGGAGCGGCCCGTCTAAGGGGCATACAATTCCGCAACGCGTTCGGCGAAATTACTTTCCGAGCGATGGGTCTGACGGACACGCCCGGTGGCGCAGCGTACGCCGGCTTCATTGCCGCATTGCTGGGCACCGCGTTTTTGCTCACCATGAATGGACTAGTCAAGAGAACATTCGCGGTTGGAACGATAATTGTGGGTATCGTCGCGATTCTTCTGGCAGAAAACAGGTCCACTCTGATTGTGCTCACGATATGTGAACTCGGAATCACCGGCGTCGTCGGGATGCGCCGTTCGCTGCTGCTGATAAGGCCCGAATGGCGTCGAAGTGAAGCGGGAAACCTGCCGCGCTTGCTGGTCGCGGGCGCTCTCGCGGGAATGTTGAGTTTGTCATGGGCAATCGCAGTTGGCGGCGACAGTGTCTCGAGCCGTTTCGCGACGCTCCTGGCGGACAAACCAACTGAAGTTTATGGAAAGAATCGCGGGCACTTCATCGAGCAAACTATCGAAGAGAGCTTGCCGAAATACCCCTTCGGTGCAGGTCTCGGCCGATGGGGTATGATGAACTACTACTTCGGCGATAAGTCCAATCCAGATACGCAAGGACTTTATGTTGAAGAGCAATGGACTGGATGGCTGTACGATGGCGGAATTCCGCTGATCCTTGCATACT
>JBGPNU010000265.1:0-5208 GCA_041487675.1 Binatus sp. (SeqCode) | reverse complement strand
TTGCCTACCGGCGAAGACGGATGCCACGCAGAGTGCTGAGCCGCCGCCTGTATCGCGATGAGACATGGCGCGTCTCAGAATCGCAATCTGGATCTGCTTTGACCGCCATTGGATGCGTACCCTCCGCAAATCCCTCTGGCATGAGCGCTGCACATAAGCCTTTTTGCCAGATGCCGCCGCGGATTCGCTTCGAATCTTCGAATCGAAGACTACGGCGACGCGGAGCGAGAATCGAATGAAAGCATGCTGGAAATCGAATCTGACGCCGGAGCGCTGCAGGCGGGCGGATGGCGCCCTGCAAAAGCGCGCTAAGCGTGGGCAGATCCTGGTGATACTGAGCATTCTGATCCCGGTTATGCTCGGCGTGGTCGCGATGGGCATTGACATAACCGTCTTCTACTGGACTTGGTCCAGGCTGCAATCGGCAGCCGATTCCGCCGTGCTCGCGGGCGCCTCGAATCTCCCTACTTCGCCATCGCGGGCAATAGCCACCGCGACGGCGTACGCGGTGACGGACGGGATGCTGGCGAGTGAGGTTACCACGCCGACTGTCGCGGCTGACGACCTGTCAATTTCCATCACACTCGCGCGAACGGTTCCCTACTATTTCGGCCGCGTACTTGGTCTCACCGCCAGTCCGGTCGTTGTCACGTCAACGGCGGGTCTGTTGACCACCGGGTCGGTGACGGGCTCGATGCCTATTGGTTTGTCGGTTCAGACTACCTATCTCTATGGCCAGAGCGTCACGTTGCAGCCGGGGGGAGGGGCCCCTAACAACTGGGGCGCGCTCGCGCTCGGATGCACCGGCGCCAGCTGCTATTCGAACAACCTCGCCAATGGCTACTCGGGAACTCTAACCGTCGGCGACGTTGTACCGAACGATCCTGGTAGCAAGAACGGTCCGACCAGTACCGGAATCAACAGCCGCGTATCGGCGGGGCAGAGCAGCGATCCTGGCGGTACCTGGGACAATCATACAGTGACCGATCCACGTGCGGTCATCGTGCCGGTGGTCGATTGGACCGGATGCAACGGAAGTTGCACCGGTCCGATCATGGGCTTCTCCGCAATCTGGGTGACCGGCTCGAACGGCGGCGCTATCAACATCGTTTTTATCGGGAGCGCCGCGGCGGGCACCTCACCCAGCAAGACGGCCGCCAACTTTGGAACCTATCGGGCGGTGCTGGTGAATTGACACCGGCAGCATCCGGAAGCTCGGCGCCGGCGATCGCTTGGGTTCGCTGAACCTGGGATTTCAGCTTCGGCGACCGCCCGGTCGTTTATATCGTCGATTAGGCACATTGATTGTCACATGCAGGCAATGCTTACTCCTAAGCAAGCCTACTCTCCCGATTCTGAAACTATACTCGAAAATAGACTCGCGAATTCGCCGGATTGACTCTGAGTGAGCATTCGATTGCGGGGATCGAGAGATGCCGCACTTAAGTAATGAGCCGCCGTCTGTATCGCGATGAGACACGGCCCGTCTCACAATCGCAATCTGGATCTGCTTTGACTGCCACTGGATGCGTACCCTCCGCAAATCCTCATGGCATGAGTGCTGCACCTACACCTCTTTGCAAGCTGGCGGCGCGGATCCTCTACGAATCGAAGACCTGCGGCGACGCGAGCAAGCGGCAAATTAAAAGGACCATTGAAAGTACATCGCAAATCGAATCTGACACTAGAGCCGAGCGGGCGTGCGGAACGTGTCGTGCCGAAGCGCCGCAAGCGCGGGCAGGTCCTTGTGATGCTGACCATTTTGATTCCGGTTCTGCTCGGCGTGGTCGCGATGGGCGTTGACATAACCGTCTTCTACTGGACCTGGTCCAGGATGCAATCGGCAGCCGATTCCGCGGTGTTGGCCGGGGCCGCGTCACTTCCGGATTCGCCTTCACTGGCGATTGCGGCAGCGACGGCATACGCAGAAGCCAACGGGATGATCGCAAGCGAGATTGCCACTCCTACCGTCGCGGCAAACAATCTCTCCATCTCGATCACGCTTACCCGGGTGGTTCCGTATTACTTCGGTAGCGTACTCGGCCTGGTCAGCAGTCCGGTCGTGACCAGTTCGACCGCCAATCTGTTCAATACCGGCTCGGCGAGCGGGGCGCTGCCGATCGGCCTGTCAATTCAGACCACATATTCCTTCGGCCAGAGCATTACGCTTCATCAAGGCGGCGTGGGTCCGGGCAACTGGGACGGATTGGCGCTCGGATGCACCGGCGGCGCCTGCTATTCGAACAATCTGGCCAATGGCTACGCCGGGACCGTCACCGTCGGAGACATTCTTGCGAGCGAGCCAGGCGCCAAGAGCGGTCCCACCGATGCGGGAATCAACACCCGTATATCGGCGGGGCTGAGCGCCGACCCCGGCGGTACCTGGAGCGACCACACGCTAACCGACCCGCGGGTTGCAATCGTCCCGGTGGTGGACTGGACCGGATGCGGCGGCCGTTGCTCGATTCCGGTCAAGGGCTTCGCGGCGGTGTGGATCATTGGCGCGAACGGTTCGGACATTAACGTGGTGTTTATCGGAGCAGTCGCCGCCGGGGCGGTGCCGAGCCAGACCGGGGCCAACTTTGGAACTTATCGAGCAGTTCTAACGCAATAGGGAGGTAAGGAAACAGTCATGAGATACCTGAATCGAATGCTCGTGAAAGCTCGGGAGAGCAGGAAAGGTCAAACCATGACCGAGTACGTGCTGATTATCGCGGCTATCGCGGTCGCGGGTTACACCGCCTACGTCGGTCTCGAAGGCGGAATCAACGGGATTATCGCCAACGTGACCGCCACTCTGACGGCGGCGTAAACACGGATCCGAACTGATGCGGACCCGATACATGAATAGCCATATGAATAGCCACATGAATATCCAGTCGCTATCCATGCTCATGAATGAGCGAGCATCCATCCCATACCAGCGCGGCAAACAGCCTGGTGTTCGTGAAACGAATAGAAAACGCTGACTCAATGCGTAAGGAGGACAATCTCGATGAACTATCTGAACAAGCTGATCGTTAAAGTTCGCGAGAGCAAGAAAGGCCAGACCATGACCGAGTACGTGCTCATTATCGCGGCGATCGCAGTGGCTGGTTACACGGCCTATGTCGGCCTCGAAGGTGGAATCAACAACATCATCTCCAACGTAACCGCCACTCTGAAGGCTGCGTAAAGACGAGCCCCCAAAGCCCGCGTGGTCGGAATCTAGGCGCGCGGGATAGGCGGCGGGGTTCCAAGTGCCCCGCCGCGCAAACTACGAGTCCGATGATTGATGTGAATTGAACAGTGACTTCAGGAAAGCAAATCGGAGCCGAGCAAATCGCAGGAATGCAGATGCATAGCCCGGCATCTGGACCGCCCCGGCTAGCGCGCCGAATCGCGCGCCTTGAACGGGGACAATCGATGGCGGAATTTGCGCTCCTGGCGCCACTGTTTCTGTTCGTGGTGTTCGTCGCGATCACTTTTGCGGTGATCGGACAGTCGGCGCTGGCGGTCAGCCAGCTCGCATACAACGGCGCCCGCTATGCCGCGGTAAATCCGAACCTTACTTCGGCGCAAGTCAAAACCTACATCTTGTCCGGGGCAATCGGGGCGCCCTCGATCACCGCGGGCAACGGAGCGCATCTGACGGTGACCGTCGTGCAGGCCGCCTTCGGCCAGCCGGTGACGGTGACGGTCGCGTACGACATCTCCACCAACTCCATAGTCTCGAGCATGACGACGCTCTTCAACGGGCTCGGCTTCAATCAAACGTTTCCGACTTCGCTCAGTGCAACAGAGGTCGTAATGAGCGAGTGACTGAATGAATTCTGCCCGATTGGGGGCGCGATCCGCGCGCAAGCGGATCGTGCAAGAAGGGGGGCATAGATGAGACGGCCTATCATTTTCGTGTTACTGGCGGGACTCGGCGCGGTGCTAGCCGCGATTGTGGTTTTTTCCGCCCTTAGAAACCGCGAATCCGAAGTGCAACGCGCGATGGCGCACTCGGTGGAAGTCGTGGTCGCTGCGCGCGACATACCGCTCGGCGCAAAGTTGCAGCCCGACGCCGTCAAGCTGGTGCGATGGGCGCGCGACGGCGTTCCGCAGGGCGCATTCACCGATCCGCAGGCGGTCGCCGGCTCGTTCGCCAAGAGCCAGTTCGTCGCCAACGAGCCGGTGGTCGCGAGCAAGCTGTTTATGGGTGAGAAGACTTCGGGCGTGATGCCGCTGCTGATTCCAGCCGGGATGCGCGCGATGTCGGTGCCGGTTGACGAAGTCGCCGACATCGCAGGTTTCGTCGAGCCGCATACCCGCGTGGACATCCTGGTGGCGGTCTCGGGCAGCGGCCCCGGCGAATCATCTTTCTCGCGAATAGTCCTCCAGAATATCGAGGTTCTGGCCGTCGCCCAGGAAATCGAACACGTCAAGGACGAGCCTCAGGTGGTCAAGGTGGTGACGCTGCTGGTCACTCCGCCGGACGCCGAGAAGCTCACTCTCGCCAGCCGCGAGGGAACGCTCCGCCTGGCGATGCGCAATTACAGCGACAGCAAAATAGTCGCGACCAATGGAATCGCGATGGGCGACCTTATGCACAACGGCGCCGCGACAGTGCCCATGATGCAGCCGCAGCCGGTAATCCCCGTGGGAGTTGGCGCGCGGCCGGCGCATCTCACGGGCGAGGCGCCCACCCCGCTTCGAGTCGAGGTCATGCGCGACGGCAAATCGTCCGAGGCGATCTCATTTCTGAACTCGGGCCGGATCCGGCGCTCTTCCGATCAATCGAGCGATGCCGCCCCGGCCATTTCGGCGCCTGCCGCCGAGCGAGCGCCCGATTCCTCGGAGACTCCGGTCTCGGCGGCGTCCGCGGGCGCCGCCGCGAGCCTCGCAGGAGCGGGTGAGAACGAATTTGCGGCCAGCCGAGCGGCGCCGAATGACGACCATCCATCGGTGAAGCTCGAAGCGCCGATCAAACCGGGAGAACCAGGTTACCAGCCGGCGCCGAAGACCTACGAAGTCCGGTGATCATTGCGCAGCTAAGGGGGAAGCTATGAAAGCACGCACGATAATAAATTTCAGCCGGCCGGTTATGTTGGGAGTATTCCTGCTGATCTTCAGCGCGGCTCCGAGTCGCTCGGAAACCAGGGACGGCGCCGAGTGGGTTCAGGTGTCGATCAACGCCGGCGAGACTTACGTCATCGAAAATATCAAGCCGGGAACCAAGCCGTC
>JBGPNU010000264.1:0-5211 GCA_041487675.1 Binatus sp. (SeqCode) | reverse complement strand
CTGGCCCCCTGCACCCAACGTTGGATTTCTCCTCTCCTCACTCATACTTCTAACAGGCCCGTCAGGGCCGCATCCTTTTCTTCCTCCCAACAGGAAGCGCGAAACTTGAGTTTGGGTTTCGCATCTGGATCCTTTCTCTTTTCAGAATCCGCGGACGTGTCGTCCGACCATCGCCGCGTCTTCCTCCGGCGGCGCGCCAAACGGATGTTCCCGATTGCCGATCTCGCAGAGGCTCCGCCGCGCGCGCGCCGACGGTGCCGCGAGGTATCCGATTTGTCCGCCCTCGGCCCGTGACGCGAAGTATGCGAGCGCCGCCGCCATCGCGGAGTCGCCATGCCGTCCCTTTCCGTCGCTGCCCGGCCGCCGCTCGGCGATCTTCGCAACCCCGTGCTCCAGCACGAATGCGCGATGGTCCGACAGAACGTCCGCGTCCTTTGGAATTTCGATCGTTCCGTCTTCGAACGCCGCTTTGTAGCGCGGCATATTTTCCCGGTACCACGATTCCGAGAGCATCACCTGCATGATTCTCGATCCGTAACGCTGCGCCGCGGTCTCGGCCAGGTACTGGCCGTTGCCTCGCGCGTCCATCGCGCCCGCGGCGAAGCGCGGGATCCGATCCGCGATATAAAAGAGCACCTGCTCCTGGTTGCGAAACGGGATGTTGCGCAGCTCGACCACCAACGGCGTGCGCCGCGTCAGGTCGGTCGCGATTTGCAGCAGCCAGATAACCGTCAGATCGCCCGAGCGGCCGAAGTCCTCGCCGAAGCAGGTCGCAAGATTCGGATCGAGCTTGGCGAGCACCGGCGCCAGGTTGTCCTCGCACCAATCGCGCGTCTCCGAATGGCGCACCTGCTCCGGGCGGCCGGAAAACTCCGCCGGCAGTTCCCATCTGAGGATCGGTATCCCCGCGCGCATCCGCGCCTCGATCAGAACTGAACTCAGGTACGCGCCCGACGACGCCCGCGGAATACAGAACAGCTCTTCGCCGGCGTTGTCGCCGTAAAAATCCACGATCTGCTGGCGCCATTCACGCTGGCCCGCCTCGTTCCATTCAAGTCCCTCCTGCTCGCAGATTTTCCGGTACAGTCCGTCGCCGATCGCGTCGTCGAGCGTCGTGCGATGCAATGAATATGGGCGGCGGCCCGCGCGAATTTCGCCGATCAGTTCGTTGAACGGATTGTCGGCGCCGTTGTGGGTCGAGATGATCCGCACCAGTCCGCCCCACATCGTGAACGCGAGCGCGGCTTTCAGCAGCCCGGGCAGATCTTCGTGAAACGCCGCCTCGTCGATCACCGCGCATCCGTCCTTGCCGCGAAGATTCGACGGCCGCGACGACAGCGCGACGATTTTGTGCCCCGAGGCGAACCGAATCCGGTAGGCGAGAATATCGGCGCGTTCGTCTTCGAGCACTATTTCCTCGACCGCCTGCGCCGCCCGATTAAAGCGCCGCGCCCACCCCGCCGCGGCCTCGACGAATTCGAGCGCCATGTCCTTGTTGTAGCCGATATACCATCCGTCGATTCCGGCCCGTCCGATGGTCGCCGCCGAGAGCGCGCGATCGGCGGCCTCGGTCCAGGTGATTCCTATTCGCCGCGACTTCTCGCTGACCTTGACTTGCGCCTGGTCGGCGATCCATCGCCGCTGATAGGGCAGAAGAATTGACAGCGGCTCACTCACCGTTAAATCTCCATCAACACCGCTCTGATCTGATCGGCCGCATTACTGCTCAACCCCTTTCCTGCCGCCTCGTCGAGTTTCTTCGCCGCCGCCGCGAGCGCAGCGCGCGCCCGCTCCGCCCATTTGCGATTCTCCGTTTCCGCCCGCACCAGTCCCGACACGCTGCGCGCGAGCGCCGTGATATTGACCGGCGCGATCTTCTCGCCGCCCCGCTTGGCGCGCCCGCTCTTTTCTTTTTCGTTGATCGCGCTCAGCACCTCGAACAGCCGCGTTTGCACCAGCCGCAGCAACGCGGTTTGCATCTGCGCGTCATCGTCCTTGAACTGTGCGCAAACTATCCGCGCCTGTTCGGTCGCGAGGCGAATCGCATCCAGCCGCCGGTCGAACTTCTGCCCGTACTTGTGAAGCGCCGCGTGCGATATCTCGTATCCGTTCTCCCCGAGCCACTTCGACAATATGCGGCAACTGCGAAAAGTCCCCGCGGATAAGCGGCGATCGAGCTCGAGTTTCAAATCTTCGGGCAGCTTCTGGATCTTGCACGACTTGAACGTCTCCTCCGGAAATGGAACCCGCGTCGGCTTATCGTCCTTGCCGCCCGGCGCCGGGTCCTTGTTATCGTCCGTCGCGGTTTTCACTTTTCACTTTTCACTTTTCACTTTTCACTTTTCACGTTTCACGGCTCACCAATATTTCCGCGGACGAGCCACGCCGCACGGGGCGGGAGAATTGTACTCGACCACGTCAACCCCGCTCGCGGTCAGCTTGGCGAACCAGGTCTCGCCGTCTTCGCCTTCCAGCTCGACGAGCGCGAGATCGCGGAGATAGGCGAGTTCGCGGCGGATCGCGTTGATCGAGAGCGAGAGCTTGATATCGACCAGCACCCGCCAGATTATCTGCTCGGAGACCGCGATCGGCCGCCCCGCATCGATCACGCGCAAAACCCGCCAGCGCGCTTCTTCGCGCCGCTTCTGTTCGAGGTCAATTCCTTCCGGCATACAATCTTTCCTTTACGTCCGCGATTTCTTCACGCATTTCCTCGCGCATCGCATCCAGCTTCGCGTCGAGCGAGCCGCTGAATCTGATCCAGTCCTCGCGCCGCACGTATTCGAGCGGCAGCGCCGCGCGCAGTTCAAACAGCGCCCGCTCGATCTCCTGCCATCGCTCGTAATCGCGGAGCGTCGCGCTCCGATGCCGGTCCAGCATCGATTTGATCGTTCCGACGTTGATTCCGACCACCGTCACCAGCACCAGCAAAAAGGTTGCGATCGCTTCCCAAGTCATCTCGTGACTCCGTCGCGCTCGCGCATCCGATCCTCCGCGTCGCGCGGCTCCGGCTCGGTCGATTTTTTCATCATCACCGCCCCCGCCATCGCGAGCAGCACCATCCCGAGGCCCTTGCCGTATGCGTCCGCGTCGGCGGGTTCGAAGCGATGCATATGCCAGACCTGCACGCACCAGAACGCGATATAGGCGAGCGCACCGATCACGCCGACCACGCGCGCCGCATCGAAAGTCAGATTGTCCTTGCCGGTCAGCATGTCGTTCACAAATTTCATGAGCTGAAGCAGAGGCCAGCCCCTGCACCCATTGCAGGATGACCACCGCGAAGCGCGTTGATCTTGCTGCGTGCGAGTGGCCCGTCCCGGTGTCGAGAGGTGTCACCGACACACGGCCGACGCGAATCCTGCATCTTCTTGAATTGCCTCTCCCTGTATCGGGAGAGGCCGACGCGAGACCGTGAGCGTCGGGTGAGGGACCTTTGTCTAATTTGCAGCGCATCAGACAATCGCGCCGCAAAAATGTCCCTCACCCACCCGTGTGCCGGTGGCGCCTCCCGACAACGGGCGAGGGAACCAGAACCAGAACTCTTCTCATTCATACTTCTGACAGCGCCTTTCGACGCATCTTTCTCCTTACCTCGGGTGCATAGCCTGCCCTGAGCTTGCCGAAGGGGGCTGGCCCCTGCTTTCACCACCACGAGACCAATTTGAACAACGTACTGACTAATCGACTCTGCACCCTGCCCTGCCCCGCTCTAACCTCACCTTGTCCAAGGAGAGGTCGACGTGAGTCCGCGCGCGTCGGGAGAGGTTTCACGCCTGCACTACCGCCTTGTTCAGAATCCACTGATGCGCGCGCGCCCGCTGCGTCGCCTTCCGGCGCCGGCGCGGCGCATCCCGCGAGAATCGCGTCGCGCTCGCGGACCGCACTTTTGAGCACCTCCACCGACGCTGCGTAAGATCGGACCGTGTCCGCGGGCGGGGAATCGGGCGTGAGCGCCGCGATCGCGAGCGCGGGCGGCTGGAGCGCGGAAACCTGGCAGTAGATCGGAGTCGAAACGGGGACTTCAACCATCACCGGCCGCGGCGCAGGCGGCGGCGCGACCCGCGCACATCCGCTCATCGCGAGCGCGAGCAAGAGGCATGGCCCCACCCCTGCACCCCATGAAGGACATTTCCTTTCCTCCCTCACACCTTCTAACAGGCCGTCAGGCCGCATCCTTATTTTTCCTCCCAACAGGAAGCGCGAAACCCAGTTTGGGTTTCGCATCCGGATCTTCTTTTCCTTCATCTCTTGGCCCTCACCATTTGCCGAGCTCCTCGGCCTGCGCGTTGGCCCATTTGATCGCGCCCGCGCAGTAGGATGCGATCGGCGCGTTCTGAATCGCGGCGGCGCGGCGCGCTTCATCGGAGGCCGCCGTGGCTGCGACCGCCGCGGCATTGGCCTGGCGTGTTTGGGCCGCCGCCGATTCGCGCGCGGCCGCTGCCGCGATCGCGTTGACCGCCAGGTTCTGACGCGCGACCGCTTCTTCGCACGCCGCTTCGGCGCTTTTCAAATCGGCGGCCTGCGCGGCCATCGACGCGGTCTCCGCCCTGGCCGCGTCGCGCTGATGAATCAGGATGCCGCGGTAGGCGAGCGCCGCCGCGATCGCGACTGCGATCGCAATCGGCTTCCAGTAGTTCGCAAGCATCAGCGCCGGCATCGCGGGTCAGCTCTTCGCCGCGCCCGCAATCGATCCGGCCGCGTGCTCGGCCGAGACTGCGCTGGAAGCGGACGCCTGTTGCGTGGCCGAATGCTTCGCGACCGCAATCGCCAGTTTCTCGGTCGCGGCTGCATGATGCATGATCGCGGTGGTCGCGGAACTGGTGGCCACCGAGCTTTCAACCGAGGACAGACGCGCTTCAAGAGCATGCAGCATCGCCTCGATATCGGCGACCAGCCGCTGTCCGAAAATCGAGCCCAGGATGAAACCGGCCAGGCCTACGATCGGATACGCACCCGCCGCGATGATTTCCATTACGCTCATGTGCATTCACCTCTTCTGTTCAATGATCTTCTGTTCAATGACCGATACGTTTTAGATCCGGACTCGTTCAACGTTCTCGCTTCTCCGCCGTTTACGGCGTTTCGTCAGCAGCTCGGGATCCTCGCAGAATTTGAGATCGCAAAATCCTGGAACCAGCGCGGCCGGCAGATTCGGATTTTTGCAGCATCGCGGACCGCCGGCCGCGCGCTGTTTTGCTATCCGGGTTT
>JBGPNU010000263.1:0-5217 GCA_041487675.1 Binatus sp. (SeqCode) | reverse complement strand
AGTATCGTGGTGTCAACGCTTCGCGCGAGCCGGAATCGCGGCCGCAGGTACGCGCCCTCGAACCTGGTGACACAGTTGGGGTTGGCGCATCGCGGCGGCGCCTCGCTTTTAAAGCGAATCGGCTCGGCGACCGGCCGCGGCCGAACCCGTGCGGCCCCGGTCTCTTCGATAAGCCATGCAATCAGCGCCATCCTGACCGGGACCCCCGCGGCGGCCTGCTCGAAGTACACCGCGCGCGGATCGCTATCCAGTTCGTAGGCGAGCTCGCCCGTGCGCGGCAACGGATGCATCACGACCGCTTCCTGGGTGCGGCTGGTCTTGAGCGCACGCACGTCGAAGCGCACATATTCGGCGGGATTGAGTTCCTCGCCCGTCATTCGCTCTTTCTGCAAACGCGTAACGTAAAATGCGTCGAGCGCGGCCGGCGGCTCGACCGAAGGAATCTTCCGAATCGCTTCGTCGCCCGTGAAGAGCGCCATCTGATGAGGCGCGCTGGGCGTCAGGTAGAGCGCGTCGAGTCCACCCGCCAGCGTTTTGAGCTCATCCATTGTCACAGTCGAGAAGCCGTAGTTGCGCTCCGCGGCGAGGCGCTCCAGCACGTAGTCGGGCAAATCCATTCCGCTGGTCGGCACCGCGACGATGTTCGCTCCGAATCGCGCGAGCGCATAAATCAGCGAATGAACCGTGCGGCCAAACTTCAGATCACCGCACAGCGCGACCGTAAGCCCCTTCAGATCCCCCTTTTTCTTGCGCAGGATGTAGAGGTCGCAAAGCGTCTGCGTGGGATGCTCGCGGCTGCCATCGCCGGCGTTCAGCACGGGGCACGCCGCATAGTCGGCCGCAACTCGCGCGGCGCCGTCGTGAGGATGCCGCAATACGATCAGGTCGGCATATCCGCTGACGACGCGGACCGTATCGGCCAGGCTCTCACCCTTTGCGGCCGAACTTGCGTGCATGTCCGCCGAGCTGATCACGGCGCCACCTAGGCGATGCATCGCGGATTCAAAACTGAGCCGAGTACGCGTCGATGGCTCGTAGAAGAGCGTCGCCATGATGAGTCCGCCGGCGGTGGTGATCTGCTCGCCACCATCGAGCCGCTCGGCGAACCCGTCGGCAAGCGCGAACACGCGTTCGATCTCCGAGGTTTCGAGGTCCTCGATAGAAACGACGTCGAATTTTTTAAGCCGTGACATCAGGATTCCCGCCGCATAGTCAACGCGGGAGCGGGCGCGTCACTTTTCATCTCCGATTACGACCGCGTCAGCGCCGTCAATTTCGGTCAGGCGGACGTAAACGCGCTGCCCGTCCGGTGCCTGAATATTTTTGCCTACGTAGTCGGCGCGAATCGGAAGCTCGCGCTCGCCGCGATCGACCAGCACTGCCAACTGAACGGACTCCGCCCTGCCCAAGTCGGAGATCGCATCGAGCGCGGCGCGCACCGTGCGGCCGGTGTACAGAACGTCGTCCACCAGCACGACTCGTTTGCCGTCCAGCGAAAACGGGATATCGCGTCCGATTAAGCGCGGATCGCCTGGCATTCCCTTGCCGTCGTCGCGGTAAGACGAAATATCGAGCGTGCCCACCGGCACCGGCCGCTTACCATTGGAGCGAAGCTCGGCGGCGATCCGTTCTGCCAGCTTCGCCCCGCGCCGGATAATGCCGACCAGCACGACGTTGTCGGCGCCGCCGTTGCGCTCGGCGATCTCCATGGCGATCCGCTTGATCGATCGTCCGAGCTGAGCCGAGTCGAGCGCGACGGTTCGTTGCGCGCTCATCGCGATGCCCAAAAAAAATCCCGGCTGCGAAAACAGCCGGGTCGAAGACTACACAGTTTCATGGTCGTCCCTTTCCGCTATCTCAGTAACGGGTTAAAGGTCATCTATTATGTACGATCGCAGCGCTTGGCGGTCAAGGCCGCACGGCTATGCGCCGCGCTTGCGTTCGACTTTTCTGAGCCGTTGATCCTGATCGCGGGTCTGAACCGTGATCCGATCGTCGAAGCGATCGAACTTGCGGGCCAGATTGGCCAGCGCCTTGTTGGTCTGCTTGAGTTCTGCGCCAAGTTTCCTCGCCGCCAGCTCCGCCGAGGCCGCGATTTCCCGCTTCAGACTCTTTGCGGACTCGGTGATCTCGTGCCCGAGTTCGACGCGGGACACCGCGGTCTGCTTGCCAACTCGATCGCCCGTCGCGGCGACCGCTTGCGCGGCCTCATCGCGGAACTCGACGGCGCGTGTCACAAATTCGCCGCGAAGCCCGGCTTGCGCTGCCCCGAGTTCGTCGCGGAACTCGACCCGAGCCTTGCCGAGCACCTCGCCCAGGCGAATGATTTCCGCGCCGAGGTCGTCATGCGTCGCGACAATCCCTTTGCGGTTCTCCGCAATTTGCTCGGACAGAAACCGAATCTGGCCGCCGACTTCCGCGAACTGGCCGAAGATCTCGTCGCGCAGCGAATCGAGTCGTCCGCCAAAACCGGAAACCGCTTCGATCACAAGGTCGAAGCGCGCGCCCAATTCCTCGAGCATCGCGCCAAGCCTGTTCACCGCTTCGTCCGCCACCTGAAACCCCCTCGGGCTAGTGCACGAGCATCCCAACGCGATTCCATCTGACGTACTCGAACCATAGCACTAGCTGGCTCACCCAGGACGCGCCGTCGGCTTTCTCTTCATTCCACGGAAGGTAAATCAGGGTCGCGCGGCCTTCGACGTCATTCTGGTCAACGAAACCCCAGAAACGGCTGTCGTAACTGCGATCGCGATTATCGCCCATCATGAACAGCTTGCCCGGCGGCACCGCGACCGGACCGAAATTGTCGCGCGGCGAGACCGGAGATCGGTCCTGGGTTGCAGCCTCCATGTGTGCGTGCGGGTCGTCCATCTTCCGGCCGTTCAGCCAGACCACGCCGTCCTTCACTTGAATCGTGTCGGCGGCAACGCCGATTACCCGCTTGATAAAATCCTTGGTCCGATCGGGAGGAAAAACAAAAACGACCACGTCGCCCCGATGCACCGGTGCGAGATTAAAAAAATATCGCCCGTATGGCGGGCCGGGAATTTCAAGCCCGAAAATCGAATCGGGCATCCGCAGCCCATAGATGATCTTGTTGACGAGTATGTGATCGCCAACCAGCAGCGTAGGCTCCATCGAGCCCGAAGGGATTTTGTACGCTTGGATGAAAAATGTGCGGATAAAAACCGCGAGTACGAGCGCGATGAACATCGCCTCGCCATATTCTCGGGTAACCGACTTCTGGCGCTGCGCGGTTGCGGAGCTCTCGCGCGCGTTTTGCGCCGCTGCCTTGGAGACGTTTCGGGCTGGTTCGGCCACTGCTGCCTACTCTCCAACCTTGAGCAGGGCCAGGAAAGCTTCCTGCGGAATCTCGACCCGCCCCACCTGTTTCATCCGCTTCTTGCCTTCCTTTTGCTTTTCGAGCAGTTTTCGTTTTCGCGTGATGTCGCCGCCGTAGCATTTGGCGGTCACGTTTTTGCGCAGCGCCTTCACCGATTCGCGCGCGATAATCTTGGCGCCGATCGAAGCCTGAATCGCAACTTCGAACATCTGGCGCGGGATCAACTCGCGCATCTTCTCGCACAACGCCCGGCCCCGTTCGTAGGCCTTGTCGCGATGCACGATAATCGACAGCGCGTCCACCACCTCGCCGTTGATCCGAATATCTAATTTAACCAGAGGCCCGGCACGGAAGTCCAGAAACTCGTAGTCCAAAGATGCGTAACCGCGGCTCACGGATTTCAGCCGATCGTAAAAGTCAAATACAATCTCGGCGAGCGGCAGCTCGTAATGCAGGATCACGCGCTTCTGGCCGAGAAAACGCAGATCGCGCTGCAGGCCGCGACGGTCCTCGCAGAGTTTCATAACCGCGCCGAGGTACTCCTCGGGCATGTGAATAGATGTGATGATGAACGGCTCCTCGATGCCCTCGATAGCATTTTCATCCGGCAGCAGCGCTGGATTATCCACAATCGTGAGAGCGCCCGACTTGGTGCGCACCTGGTAGGCGACCGTCGGCGCGGTGACGATCAGGTTGATTCCGAATTCGCGCTCGAGACGCTCCTGCGCAATTTCCATGTGCAACAGCCCGAGGAATCCCGCGCGAAATCCGAAGCCGAGCGCCTGCGAGGTTTCCGGCTCGCAGATGAGGCTCGCATCGTTGAGCCGCAACTTCTCGATCGCGTCGCGCAACGATCCGTACTGATTGCTCTCGATCGGATAAAGCCCCGCGAACACCATCGGCTTCAGTTCCTTGAATCCCGGGAGCGGTTCCACCGCGGGATTGTCGGCGTCCGTGATGGTGTCGCCGACCCGCATGTCGGCCACGGTCTTGATTCCCGCCACTACGAAACCGACCTCGCCCGGACCGAGCACGTCTGTCGCCCGTTCATGCGGCGTGAAATGACCGAGCCGCATCACCTCGCCCGACTTCTGGGTCCCCATCAGGCGAACCTTCATTCCGACCCGTAGCTCACCGCCGAACACGCGGATCAATCCGACTACGCCCTCGTACACGTCGTACCAACTGTCGAAAATGAGCGCGCGGACGGCGTCCTCACCGGTCCGCTTGGGCGCGGGAATCCGCGCGACGATCGCTTCGAGAACCTCGTCGATGCCGATGCCCTCTTTCGCGCTGGTCAGAATTGCCTCGGACGCGTCGAGCCCGATAGTTTCCTCGATCTGCTGCCTGGTCCGCTCGATGTCCGCGCCGGGAAGATCGATCTTGTTGATCACCGGAACGATTTCGAGCCCGTGATCGAGCGCGAGATATACGTTGGCGAGCGTCTGCGCTTCAACGCCCTGGCTCGCGTCAACCACCAGCAACGCCCCTTCGCACGCGGCGAGGCTGCGCGAAACTTCGTAGGCAAAATCGACGTGGCCGGGAGTGTCGATCAGATTGAGGACATAATTCCTGCCGTCTTTGGCGGAGTAGTTCAGCCGGACCGAACGCGCCTTGATCGTAATGCCGCGCTCGCGCTCGAGATCCATCGAATCGAGGAACTGATCCTTCGATTCGCGCATCGAGAGCGCGCCGGTTCGCTCAAGGATTCGATCGGCAAGCGTGGATTTGCCGTGATCGATATGAGCGATGATTGAGAAATTGCAAATCGAGGCGGTTTCGGTCATTTCAACTCGATCGGACGCGTTGCTGCTTGAAAAACTTGAACGTCTCCTCGAGCCCGTCCGCGAGTTTCTTTTCCGGGCGCCATT
>JBGPNU010000262.1:0-5226 GCA_041487675.1 Binatus sp. (SeqCode) | reverse complement strand
GCTGCTGCCGCCGACGATGACCGGAAGTCCGCGCAGCAGTGGATTATCCAGCTCCTCGACTGAAGCGTAGAACGCGTCCATGTCGGCGTGCGCGATGACGCGCGCCCAATGTGCGGTTGATCCACCGGTTGAAAAATCCTCGGCGCTCACGGTTCGGCCATCATGTTAATTCGCTGCAGAACCCTCACCTACCGGCCGCAGGGCGGCCGGCCTCCTCTCCCGTGAAATAACGGGCGAGGTAAAGAAGGACGGCTCTCGCGCCGGGACGGCGAGGTAAGATAGCGCCGTCGGTCTCCTGTTCGTGTTGCATCGCAAGTCATGGCGCCGGCGAGATTGCAGCGAAGATTGCATCGGCGGCTTGCTCGCCGCTGCGAATGCAATCCGGTATCCCGACGCCGCGATAGGCCGCGCCCGCAATTGCAAATGCCGGAATTGGAGCGACCAGACGTTCGATCTCGGCGATGCGATCGAGATGGCCTACTTCGTACTGAGGCATCGAGTCGGGCCATCGCCTGATCTCCGCGCTTCCCGGGGCGGCATCGACACCGAGCAGGGCGCGAAACTCGTCGCGCACCGCGGCTACGATCTCATCGTCGGAAAGATGCATCATCGCGCGTTGCATCACGCCGCCTACGAATGCGCGCGCGAGGATTGCGCCGGCGGGTGCTCGTCCTTCGAACTTGAAACTCGAGAAGCTGCCCGCGATTATGCGCCGATGCTCGCATGCCGGCGCTACAAAACCGAACGCCTCCGGCGGACGCGCGAAGTCGCTCTCGCGGAAAGTTAAATTGACGGTCGCCGCGGACGCGTAGCTGATCCGGCTCAGCAGCTCGGCGGCTCTGGGAGCGAGCTCAGACAGAATGCGCGATGCGGCGAAACTGGGCGCCGCGCAGATTACCGCATCGGCCGCGATGGAATCTCCACCTGCGATCGCGAGCCGCCATCGCTCATCGCTTCGCGAGATCGCGACTACTTCCGCCGCCTTGCGAATCGAGCCGCCGAGCCGCGCTACGAGCGTCTCGGGCAATGTCGCCATTCCATTGTTGAAACTCTGGAACAGGCTCCATCTTGCGCCGCTCACGCCCGCGTCCTTCGAGGCGCGAGCTTGTTCGGCCGCGCGAAGTCCCTTGACGACGCTGCCGTAACGCCGCTCCATCTCCACAAACCGCGGCATGGTCGCGGCGATGCTGAGGCGCTCGGGATCGGCAGTGTAGATTCCGCCGGCCAGCGCTTGTGCGACGCGATCGAGTACCTCGCGCCCGAGTCTTCGCGTCACGAATGACGCGAGGCTCTCATCGGTATCGCTCGCGCGTGCGGGGATGAAGGGTTCAATCGCGATGCGGAGTTTGCCCGCCGTTGAAAAAAGCCGGCTTTTGAAAATCGGGCCAAGACGCGACGGCGCGAGCAGCGAAAATCCCGCGGGAATCTCGACCAAACGCCCGGCGCGAACGACAAGCGTCTTCCGATAAATCTCGCGCGTCGGGATCAGTTCCGCGCCGATACCGAGCCGTCGCGCGAGATCGGCGGCCCAGGGTTTTTCCGACAGGAATGAGTCGGCGCCAGTCTCGATAACGAATCCATCGCGGCGAATCGTTTCGAGCGGTCCGCCCAGATGCGCGCCGCGCTCGAGCACCGCCACTTCAAGCGGGTGTTCGTGCGCCGCGGCAAGTTCGCGCAACCGATAGGCCGCGCTGAGCCCGGTGATGCCTGCGCCGATTACCGCGACCAGCTTGATATTCGGGTTGGAGTTCGTGGTACGCACCCGTCGTCAAGGATTCAGAGCGCTCATGAGCAGACGTGGGCGCGGACAATCGACGCCATCATCTCGATGAACAGCGGATGGTCGCCGACCGTCGGTGCGCGCTCAATCCGGATTCCCATTTCGCGGGCGATTTGCGCCGCCTCGATATCGAGGTCGTACAGAACCTCGACGTGATCGCACAGAAAACCAAGAGGCACGACGACCGCGACGTCACTCGCGAGGTTCCGAATCGTCTCGTTGATATCGGGTTCGAGCCATTGATCGCGCGGACTGCCGCTGCGGCTCTGATACGCGAAGCGCCACGCGCGAGCACCGAGTTCGTCAGCAACCATCCGCGCCGACTGGGTTAGCTGCTCGACGTATCGGCCCGCATCCGACATCGCGACCGGAATGCTGTGCGCAGTGAAGATGAGAAGCGCGCGCGATCGCTCAATCGCGTCCAGACGACCCAGGGCCTCGCGGGTGCGCGACGCGACTGCCTTGATGAACAGCGGATGGTCGTGCCACGGCTCCGGGTAAACAACTTCGACTGCCGACTCGCCGGCTGCGGCTTGCGCGTCGTGGACGGTTTGCTGGTAACGCTCCCAGCTTGCCTCGCTTCGATGTGGCGCGAGGATGAAGGCGAGCACGCGTCGCGCGCCATGCTCCGCGAGTGCGCGCAACGAGTCGGCGACGTATGGATTCCAGTTCCGCATACCGACTGCGACAGGCACGTCGATATTTTTCCTGGCGAGTTCCGCGCGCAACGCATCCGCCTGGCGCATCGTCAATTCATTATATGGGGAGCGCCCGCCGAGCAGTTGGTAGTGATGCACGACGGCTTCGTAACGCTCGGGCGGGACCGGCCGTCCACGCAGCACGTTATCGAGAAACGGGCGCACTTCATCGGCGCGCGTCGGTCCGCCGAATCCGACCATCAAGACCGAATCGCACTTTGCCTTCGCGCTCATCGCGTGATCGTCGAACTGATTATCTTTGACTCATCTCATGCACCGCATCGACGAGTGCAATCACATGATCGACCGGAGTCTCGGGAAGGATTCCGTGCCCGAGGTTGAAGATGTGACCGGGGCGGCCGGCCGCCTTACCCAGAATCGCACGGGCGCGCGATCGGATTTCGCGAACGCCGGCGAACAGCGCGATTGGATCGAGGTTGCCCTGCACGGCGACATCATAGTGAAGCCGCGCCCACGCATCGGCGAGATCGACGCGCCAATCCAGCCCGATCACGTCTCCGCCAGCCTCGCGCATCAACTCGAGCAGGTTCCCGGTCACGGTGCCGAAGTGAATAACCGGCACATTCGCCGGTATCGCCGCGATCACCGAGGCCGTATGCGGCAGCACAAAACGACGGTAATCGTCGGGGCCGAGACTGCCGACCCAGCTATCGAAGATCTGAACGATGTCGGCGCCGGCGGCGATTTGCATCTTCAAGTAGTCAGCGGTGGTCCGCGCGAGCATCTCCATCAGGCGATGCCACGTCTCGGGCTGCGTGTACATGAAGGTCTTCGTAGTCTGATACTGCCGCGACGAGCCGCCCTCGATCAGGTACGAGGCGAGTGTGAACGGCGCGCCGGCAAATCCGATCAGCGGAGTCGTGGCGCCGATCGCTGAGTGAACCAGCTTGATCGACTCTCCGACGAAGCTGAGCGCCGCGGGATCGACCGCGGGAATCCGTTCGAGGTCGGCTGCGGTGCGAATCGGGCGATCGATCACCGGGCCGTCGCCGGCTTCGAAGTGCAGCCCGACTTCCATCGGAATCAGCGGCAGCAGGATGTCAGCGAAAATGATCGCGGCGTCCACCTTGAGCCGCTCGACGGCGGTGACGGTGACTTCGGCGGCGAGCTCTGGGCGTCGGCACATCTCGAGAAAACCGTGGCGCTCGCGAACGCGCCGATACTCGGGCATGTAGCGGCCCGCCTGACGCATCAGCCAGATTGGGGTGTAGCTGGCCGGCTCGCGCCGGCACGCCTTCAGCATCGCATGATCGGCTAGCGGAGAACGCTCGGCGTTCGCAGTCGCAGCGCGCGTCCGTATTGGCGACTCGACAACTTCGATCCGATGTGTGCGATCGCGCTTCGCGACAAGAATCGCAGGCGCCTCGGCCGCGGCCTCCTTGACGAGATGGCCGAGCTTCGAATGCTCCGGCTCAAAATCCACCGTGAGCCCGTACGCGCGAATCTGCGCCGAGCAAACCGGACCGATCGAGCCGACCGCGATGCGCGAGAATCCGCGCTTCAGATCGGCGCCGATACCTTCGGCTTCCGCCAGTTGAATAACATTGGTGACCTGGTTGGAGCTGGTGAAGATCGCGACATCGGCATTGCCCGACGCAATCGCGTCGAGCGCTGCGCGCAGCGGCGCCCGGTCAACCGGCAATGTCCATCGATAGACCGGCACGATCGTAACCCGAGCGCCGCGTGCCTCAAGTCCCGCGGTGAGCTCGTGATTGGAAACGCCATATTCCTGCACCGCGACGCGCTTGCCCTTGAGACTAAGCTCCGATGCGAGCGCGCTCAGCAACTCGCGCCACGTATTCGGTTCCGGCACGACTATCGAGGGCTCGACGCCAAGATCGCGCAGCGCGCGGATCGGCTTGGGTCCGCGCGCGACCGTGGTGAGACGCGCGAGCGCGGCAACGATCGCGGCGCGCTGATGACGCGTTTCAAGAGCCTGGAACAGCGCACGGGTGCCGACGCCGGTCATGAATACGACGACGTCGAATTCGCCGGCCAGCAAACGATCGGCGAAGTCGAGTGCGGCGTGGTTGTCCTCGAGCGGCACCTCGCGCATCGCAGGGGCGACGATCGCGATACCGCCGCGGCGCTCGATCATGGTGGCGACCTCCGCCGCCATCCGGCTCTCGAACGCGACGACGCGAAGTCCGCCGAAGCCGGGTGTTATGTCGGAGGAAATGGATACCGTTTCAGGCTTCATTGCGAGCGGCCGCGCCGCATCGATAATCTTGCCGCGCGCGAGGCGTGCAAGTCCACTCGCGCGAGCGTCCCGCGCCGGCTTTGCGATTTGTGGGCCGCGTGTTACCACAATCGAGTTGGAGAAACCCTATGAATCGACCCGCCATGAATCGTCGCACTATTTTCGCGGGCAATTGCCTGCTGCTTTCTCTAGCGCTCGCGAGTGCGGTGTTCGGCGAGACCGCGCCGTCATTGCAGTCCTCTTCGCAGCCGTCTTCAGCACCGGAGTCGGCGCCCGAACCGCTGTTCGACGGACTCGGCAATTTGCATCATCCTGTCACGACCAATTCGCCTCTCGCGCAACGCTTCTTCGACCAGGGGCTCACGTTTGTCTATGCCTTTAACCATGACGAGGCGGCCGGTTCGTTCAAAGAGGGCGCGCGGCGCGATCCCGGCATGGCGATGGCGTATTGGGGGATCGCGCTCGCGCTCGGGCCAAATATCAACCAACCCGAAGACACCGATCGCGGCAAACTGGCTTACGAAGCG
>JBGPNU010000261.1:0-5232 GCA_041487675.1 Binatus sp. (SeqCode) | reverse complement strand
TGTTATAACGTCACCCGGCTTCACCGTCGCATTTGCCGACGCCACGATGAGGCATAAGCCAAATGTCAACGCCCCCATGCCCAGCAACGTCTTCCCTAAAGCATGCCTAACCATTCCGTAGGACCTCCTGTCCATCGTTACAACCAACATTGTGGGTCGCTAAATTGCCCGGAGTCAAGTAAGCAAACTTCATATCATCACAATGTTCTTATAGCCTACATTTTGATGGGTCAAGGGGTGAAAAAGCGGCAAGGCCCAGCCTTTGCGGCAAAGTTACTCCCACGGCGCTGAGACGGGATTTGCCAGGAGCGCTAAGGCCGAGAATTAGTCGCGTTATGGGGTGTTTTTCACGATCGCAGCTTCACAAAGCCGCGGATTTACTACGGAAACTGTCGAAATCACTCGTAGCGGAGCGCTTCGATTGGATGCAGCATCGACGCCTTGCGCGCCGGATAGTAGCCGAAGAACACGCCCACTGCGGCAGAAAAGATGAAACCGCCTGCGACCGCGAGGGACGACAGCAGGGTCGGCCATCCGGCGAGCTGCGAGATCAGTTCCGAGACGAGCACGCCGAGGACGATACCGGCCAGGCCTCCCATCAGCGAGAGCATCATCGCCTCGACCAGGAATTGGAGCATGATGTGGATGCGCCGCGCGCCGATCGCCATCCGGATGCCTATTTCGCGGGTCCGCTCGGTCACCGAGACCAGCATGATGTTCATGATCCCGATCCCGCCGACCAGCAGCGAAATGGACGCGACCGCCGCTAGCAGCATCGTCATGATCTGGGTCGCGCTCTCGGAAGCCTGTGCGACCTCGCTCAGGCTGCGGATCGTGAAGTCGTCGTCCTGTCTCGGCTGAATGTGGTGACGGTCGTGGAGCGTGCGGGTGACTTGCGCCATCGCGGCATCGACAGAATCGGCGCTCTTGGCCTTGATGTAGATCATGTTGACGACACCGGTTATTTTGGGCGCGCCGCCAAATGGATTACTCCCCGGAAGCTGGGCGAATACCGATGAAGTGTTGACCGATGCCGCGTTGGCCGCGGCGACGCCGAGCACTTTGCGCTCCGCGGTGTCGAACGGCAGAATCACGACGTCGTCCTGATCCTGGCCAAAGTTCGACTGGCCCTTGACCGAGAGTACGCCTATCACCCGGAGCGGATAATTCTTGACCCGGATTGTCGCGCCGACCGGATTTTGCCCTTCGCCGAACAGATTGATCGCAACCGTCTTGCCGAGCAGGCAGACCGCGGCGGCGGATTTTTCCTCCGAGTCGGTGAAAGTCCTGCCTGCCGCGACGGGCCATTCGCGAACCGCGAAGTAGCTGGCGGTGACGCCGTTGATGCTGGTGCTCCAGTTGCGATTTCCCGCGACCACCTGCGCCACCTGCCGATCCATGTAACTCACCAGGCCGGCCGCGGGATCATCCTTCTTGATCGCTTCAGCGTCGCTGACCCTGAGCGTCGAGTTGCTGCCGAAGCCGGCGCGCACACCGTTGGCGGTGGTGGCCCCGGGCAGCACGATAATCAGGTTGGTGCCGAGGCTCTGAATTTGCGCCTCGACCGACGCGCGAGCGCCGTCGCCCACCGCGACCATCGCGATTACCGCGGCGACGCCGATGAAGATGCCAAGCATGGTGAGGGCGGCGCGCGTCTTGTTGCGCTTGATCGCGCGAGCCGCCGCGATCATCGCCATTTTGGCGAAGGTCCAGACCTCATCGGTAGCGCCGGCCGCGGATGTTTTCGCGGCCTCGGTTTTCTGGGCGGCGGCATCGGCTTCGGCCAGATGCGCCGCGGCCGCGCGCTTGCGGGTGTCGGACTGGATCTCGCCGTCGCGGAACGTAATCGTGCGATCGGCGTAAGCGGCGATGTCCGCGTCGTGGCTGACAATTATCACCGTGATGCCCTGTTCGCGATTGAGCTTGGTCAGGACCTCCATGATCTCGGCCGAGTTGGTCGAATCGAGGTTGCCGGTGGGTTCATCGGCGAGCAGGATCGACGGCCGATTGAACAACGCCCGGGCGATCGCCACGCGCTGCTGCTCTCCGCCCGAGTGTTGATTTGGATGGCTCTGCTCGCGGCCGCTGAGGCCGACCAGGTTCAACAAATCGCCGGCGCGATGCTCTCCGTCGGGAGTCCAGGCGGAATAAAACAACGGCAACTCGACGTTCTCGAGCGCGGAAGTTCGCGAGAGCAGGTTGAAATTCTGAAATACGAATCCAATTCGCCGGCTCCGGATAGCGGCTAGTTCCGGCTCGTCGAGTTGTGAGACATCCTCGCCCTCGAGAAAGTAATGGCCGCTGGTCGGCAGATCGAGGCATCCCAGAATATTCATCAGGGTGGACTTGCCCGAACCCGACGTGCCCATCACGGCCAGGAACTCCCCGCGCTCGATTTTGAGGTTCACGCCGCGCAGCGCATGAACCTCGACCTCGCCCAGCAAGTAGGTCTTGCTCAGATCGACAATTTCAATTACCGGACGCATGGGGGGACGCGCTCAGTGGCGCCCACCGCCTCCGGTGAGCGGCGAGGAACTGACGGTGGTCTTCGGCGCGGTGCTGATCTCATCGGTCACGACCCGATCGCCCGCATGTAGTTGGCTATCGATAAGTTCGACGTTGGTGCCGTCGTCGAGGCCAATCGTGACCGAGACCGGCTGTATCTCGCCTCCGATGCCCGGCACCCATACGCGGGCGTGGCGGCCCGAGGCCGTGCCGTCGAGCGCATTTGCCTGGCTTAGCGGAGTGCCGGACGGTGCGAAGCGCAGCGCGTCCATCGGAATCCTGAGCACGTTGTCGCGATGCGCGGTAACGATGGTGACGTTGGCGGTCATCCCGGGCTTGAGCAGCAACTCGGGATTGTCCACGTTGACGACCACGTCGTAGGTGACCACGTTCTGCACGGTGATCGGAGCCTGCCGGACCTGGCGGACGGCGCCCTCGAATTCGCGATCGGGAAACGTATCGACCTTGAAAACGGCGCGCAGTCCGGGCTGCACGTTGCCGATATCGGATTCGCTGACGTTGGAATCGACCTGCATCTTGGTCAGGTCTTTGGCGATAAGAAAAAGCGTCGGAGTCTGAAAGCTCGCGGCCACGGTTTGGCCGACGTCCACGTTGCGCGAGACTATGGTGCCATCGACGGGCGAGACGATATCGCAGTAGTTGAGCTGGACTTGCGCATCCTCGAGGTTCGCTTGCTGCTGCTGGATATTGGCGCTGTCGAGTCCGACCTGCGCTTTGGCCTGATTGTAGGTGCTGAACGCCAGGTCAGCCGCATCTTTCGAGATGGCGCCGTCCTTGAGCAGCGCCGCGTTGCGCTCGTAGTTAAGTTTCTTGTAGGCGAGGTCGGCTGAATCCTTGCCGTACTGCGCGCGCGCGTTGGCGAGCACCGCCTGCGCGGCATCGACTTTGACCTTGAACGGGCGCGGATCGATCTTCGCGATCAGCTGGCCTTGTTTGACGGGCGAATTGAAGTCGGCGTAAATCGCCTGGATGGGTCCGGAGACGTAGCTGCCGACCTGCACCGTGATCACGGGATTAACGGTGCCGGTTGCGGTGACGGAACGCACGATCGGTCCCTGGGTAACCTTGGCGGTGACAACTTTGGTCGAAGCTGAACGCCCGGTAAGAAAATACAGGCCGGCAATGATCACCAGCGCCGCAATCGCGAGCATCCACGCGCTATTTTTGAGCGAGGAGAATTTCATGGGTGATGCTCAATTATCATCCTGTCGGGCATGGGTTTCCAGTGAAAAGTGAAAAGTGAAAAGTGAAAAGTGACAATCACCTGTTATACGGATCTCCCCAGCACAAGTTTCGTCCCGGAAGGCAAACTTCCCACAACTTGAGAGGAATTGATCAAAATGGCTGAGCAGGCGCCGCCGCTTAAGGGAATCAAGGTGGTCGATCTGACCCGCTATCTGGCGGGGCCGTTCTGCACGCAGATCCTTGGCGATTATGGCGCGGAGATATTCAAGATCGAAGCGGTCGAGAATCCGCGCGGCGAGATGGGCGAAAGCAAGGGGCGCGACAATTATTTTTTCCTTAGCGCGAATCGATCCAAAAAAAGTCTCCGGGTCGCGATCAAGAAACCCGCGGGCCGCGAAGTGCTGATGCGCCTCGTCGATGCTGCCGATGTAGTCGTCGATAACTTCCGGCCGGGCGTGATGAAGGCTCTGGGACTGGATTACGAGGAACTCTCGGCGCGCAACCCGCGCGTCATTACGTGCAGCATCTCGGGTTTTGGCTCGAGCGGGCCGCTGCGTGACTTTCCGGGCTTCGATCAGATCGCACAAGGGATGTCGGGGCTGATGAGCGTGACTGGAACCGAGGAGAGCGGACCGATGCGGGTCGGAATAGCGATCTGCGATCTGCTCGGCGGAATTTTTTCGGCGCAGGGAATATTGCTGGCGCTCGAAGCTAGGCATCGCACCGGCCGCGGGCAGCGGGTGGAGACTTCGCTGCTCGAATCGATCGTGAGCATCCTGACCTGGTCGGCGGGAATTTACTTCGAGACCGGCAAGACCCCGGGGCCGGCGGGCAACCATCATCCGCTCTCGTCGCCGCATGGAGTTTTCAAGGCTTCGGACCGGCCCTTCAATATCGCGTGCGGGAACGAGGCGATGTGGAAAAAGTTCGGGGTAGCGATCGGACGGCCGGAACTCGGCGCCGACGAGCGATTCAAGGGAACCGGACGGCGGATAAAGAATCGCGACGCGCTGAGCGCGGAAATTAATCGCGCGCTCGCGCCGCATCGGGCGGAATACTGGATCGAATTGCTCAACCGCGAGGGAATCCCGTCCGGGCCGATTCTGACCATCGAGGAAATGTTCAAGCATCCGCAGACTGCGGCGCGCGAGATGATTCTGAAGCTCAAGCATCCCGAGCTGGGCGAATACTTGACGACGGGGCTTGCGGCGAAGCTTGAAGCGACACCCGGCAAGATCACGCGCCCGCCGCTGATTGGAGAGCATACCGACGAAGTGCTCGCCGCACATGGATATTCGGCCGACGATCTAAAGCGCCTGCGCGCCGGAGGAGTGATCGCATAAGGATTTACCTCGCCCGTTCCACTCGCGTTTTCTCCCGTTCCCTCGAGGGAAGGGGAACCAGTCAAAAGGAAGTCCGAAACCCATCGCCCCCGGCGCAGGTGTGGGTTTCGGTATCCGAACTCCTTATCTTTCTCCTTCCCCTACCGCACCGCGACGCGGCCGCCATCGAGCCGCCATT
>JBGPNU010000260.1:0-5233 GCA_041487675.1 Binatus sp. (SeqCode) | reverse complement strand
TCGTAGCGGTGTCCAGACCGAGATTCCGACTGCGGACCTTGTCCCCGGAGACTTGATCCTCCTGAAAGAGGGCGACATCGTTCACGCCGATGCGGTCGTGCGTTCGAGTTCCAATCTCGCCCTCGACGAATCGCAGCTCACTGGCGAAGCAGAACCCGCTCAGAAGCGGCCATGCGAAATATCTGAAGCCATGGCGGATGAATCGGAGGCCAGCCGCGTATATGCGGGTTCGCGCGTGCTCGAAGGCCACGGGTTTGTCGAGGTAACCGCAACCGGGGAGCGCACCCGCTATGGCGATCTGGCGCGATTGGTCGCCGAGGCAGGTCCGAGTTCGACACCGCTTGAGCGCAAGACGGCGCGGATGGTGCGCTGGATGGTCGGCGTGGCGATTACCGTTTCGGTTCTGCTGTTCGTCATGCGCATGCTCGGCGGCGCGTCACCGGGGCAGGCGTTTCTGTATGCGGTCAGTCTCGCGATGTCCGCTGTTGGCGAAGAGTTTCTGTTGGTGCTGACGATGTTCCTGAGCATCGGAGCATATCGCCTCAGCCAGCGCGGAGTCCTGGTGCGCCGGCTGCCGAGCGTCGAGACGCTCGGTTCAACTACGGTCATCTGCCTCGACAAGACCGGGACTCTGACCGCCGGCGAATTCGTACTTGAGGCGCATCTGCCGCTGGGGCCAACGATATCGGAGGACGCGCTGCTCGAGGCGGCCGCGCTCGCATGTGAGCCCCAAGCCGCCGACACGATGGAGAGAAAGATTCTTGCCCATTGCACGGAACATGGGATCGACGTCGATGCGCTTCACTCGCGATGGCGCCTGGTTCACGACTATTCGTTCGATCCGGTTGGCAAACACATGTCGCACGTCTGGAGCAGCGGAGACGGCGCTGATGCCGGGAGCGCGCAGCGAATCGTAGCGAAGGGCGCGCTCGAGGGGATAGTCGAGCATTGCGATCCGGCGCAGGCGGAATTCGCTCGCGCCGAGAGTGCGAATGCCGAGATGGCGGGGCGCGGAATGCGTGTGCTTGCCGTCGCCGGACGCGATATGGCGCCGGGTGGATTCACCGGGGTGCGCGCCTCGGACGAGCGCGGGTTTCGTCTCTTCGGCCTGCTCGGCTTTCGCGATCCTCTGAGATCCGCGGTTCCGGAAGCGGTGGCGCAATGCCAGCGCGCGGGGGTCAAGCTCAAGCTGATTACCGGCGACCACGCGCTCACCGCGCATGCAATCGCCGACGCCGCCGGAATTGCGCACAGCGACGACGGCATCGTCACCGGCGCGCAACTCGACAGCGTCGATAAGGCAGGCTTCGACCGGCTGGTCCGCCGCTGCAGCATCTTCGCGCGGATCCGCCCGGAACAAAAGTATGCGATCGTCGAGGCGCTCCGGCGGGCGGGCGAGGTCGTCGCGATGACGGGCGACGGGATAAACGACGCGCCGGCGCTGCGCCGAGCGGACATCGGCGTCGCGATGGGCCGGCGCGGAACGGAGGTCGCACGCGCGGCCGCGGACATCGTGCTGCTCGACGACGATTTTTCCGCGATGGTCGCGACGATTCGCGAAGGCCGCACTCTGCTCGACAACCTTCAGCGCGCATTCCTCTACCTGGTCGGCTTCAAGGTAATGCTGGTGTCGCTTGCACTCACCGCGCCGATGTTCGGGCTCCCATTGCTGTTGTTGCCGGTCAATCTGGTGTGGCTGGAGATGATCGTACATCCGGTATCCGCGCTCGCTTTCGAGGGCGAGCCGCCGGTCGATGATGTGATGCGACGGCCGCCGCGTCCACCCGCATCGCCAATTGTCGAGAGAAGCGCGGCTGTCCGCGCGGCCCTATCCGGGGCTCTTCTAACGGCTGTGGCGCTTGCGCTCTTCGCGCTTCGCATCCGCGAGGGCGAGAACTATGCTCGCAGCGTCGCGATGGTCGTCGCCGTGATCGGAAGCCTGTTTCTGGTCTGGGCGGAGTACGCAGGTACGCGGCGATGGTGGCGGGTCCGCGCGCCGGACAAGCGGCGATTTTGGGTTGTGATCCTCGCGGTGGCCGCGAGCCTGCCGGTATTCATGCTGGCGCCGCCGATTGCCAGGTTGCTGATGATCCGCCCGATTTCCCCGGCCGATTGGGGGATCGCAATATTGGGGGCGACAGTCGCCGTCGGCTGGCGCGCCTTCGGCACGCGCAGTGTCAGCCCTTAGCCGCGCGAATTACGGCCAATTTTCCCAAATCATGCGTATTTGTTGGGGTTCCGGGTCGAATGTTTCACGTGAAACATTTTTAGTTCAGGGAAGCAGGGGCCAGCCTCTGCACCCATGGCAGGAGAAGATGCGATCTGACTGTTGAGTGTGAGCCGTCGCGCGAATTACGGCCAATTTTCCCAAATCATGCGTATTTGTTGGGGTTCGTGCGCGAATGTTTCACGTGAAACGTTCTTTAGTTCAGGGGAACAAAATACGAATAGTGCTACCGCAATATTTCCGACAGCGACAGAGGGAACCAGACGATTAAACCTCGCCCGTTTTTCCAAAACCAGAAGATCATTCAGCGCATCGCGGGCGGCTTCGATGCGAGAAATCGGCGAAGTCGCTTCGCGAGTTTCATTTCATTCCTAAGCGAGCATTCCCACACGACGATAACGCGCCAGCCGAGTGAACGGAGTCTCGCTCGATTTTGCGCATCGCGCGAAACATTTCGGGCGAGTTTGTCGCGCCAATAGTGCAGATTCGATTTTGGCAATCTTACGATCTTGCAAGTCCGCGACGGATGTTGGTGCCAAAAGCATCCGTGAACGAACACAACCGCACGTCGAGTAGAGAATACCAAGTCAGGTATGCCGGGCAGCCCCTGGCCATGAAGTCGGAACCGAAATCCCATCGTGTGCAGAAGCCGCCGAACGGCCAGTTCCGGCTTCATGCCCTTACTGCGGATGGCAGCCATGTTCCGGCTGCGCTCGGTGGGAGTCAGCCTGTCCATCGCCGCGAGGAAATTGCTAACGCCAGTTGTAGGTCTGTTCGATCAACCACTCAAGGCTTTTTAGTTGGGCCATCCGGCCGTTCTGTGTCAATCCCTTGGTAACCAAGTCTGGCGCGAAGTGGACGGCCGCCGTTATATCAGACTTGGGCATCGAAGGCGGACAGTTTGAAATAATCTTATCGAGCCGATTAGGGTCGAACTCGCCGAGAACAGCATAAAAGGCGCAATCGGGGTTTGTCCGCCGGGCCGCAGGTCCGTAGGCGTATGCTTCGTCCAAGACCTCCACGCGATCGTGCCGGAAGCGCCATTTCGCCGAGAGTAGCGCGACCGGCATTCCGCCGCGTCTGGCTATAATATCGATCTTCGTTTCCTTGCTTCGTGTCTGAAAGTGATGGCCGCGAAATTCGTTGCGCGCGTCGACTTCTTCTTCGTAGTCGATACCTCGGTCGCCGAAAACTTGGAGCGCATTGACGACAAGCGACCGGAATGCATGCCCGACGAGATTGTGCTGTTGAAACTTTGCAATTTTTTTATCACGCCAATATTGGCCGATAGTCCGGCAAACGTTTTCGCGTGAAATACCCAGTTGTTGAGAAAGATAGACCGTTAGTTCCTCTGCTCTGCGCAGGACGGCGTTAGGTCCTTTCGCACCAATCTTGAAATCGTTTCTTTCCCGGTATACCACGACATCATGGAAGGGCTTCCAGCCGTTGTTACGTTGAATCTGGCAAGTGAGCAGTAGCAAGGCTATCCCCTGCCAGGCGGTTGATTTACTCCAGTTGGTTTGTGAGTGCAGAGCGTTATACATATCGACCGCGAGCTGTGCGTTCGCGGAACGACCCTTCCTAGTTCGTGGACTGGGCACGACCGGATTATTTGACCCGTGATAGACGCGACGTGCGCTTTGACCCAAAGCAGGAAATGATCTGCTGGCCCACCGCGCATGCGACCGGGGGCGGAAACGCGTTACCTATTTGCCGATACGCACTAGTCTTTCCACCCGAAAACTCCCAGTCGTCTGGAAACCCTTGCAATCGCGCCACCATGCGAACCGTCAGCTTAGGGATGCCGACGAAATCGGACGGCGGAGGCTCATTAGCGATTCCGAGGCCGTCAACCCCAAGAGAGGCCCACGCGCGGCGTGCTCGCGTAGGACCAAGGTCTGGACCGCCGTGTTTTAGCGATCCGCCGACAATGGTGGGCGCGATCTCGTTCGCTCGAGCGCGCCATGCATTCGCGCCCTTCCAACCGCGTGATGCGATGAGGTCGTATAAAAGCTCACCAACTGTCGGGGGTTGAACGAACTTCGGCTTGGGCCAATGAAAGTGCTCGGAGCGATCATTTCGTATTGCAACGAAGACCACCCGTGGCCTGAGTTGGGGAACACCGTGGTCGCATGCGTTCAGAAGCCGCCAATTACTTTGGTAGCCGAGCTTCTTTAACTGTCCTGCCAAGTACTTGCGGTAGTCGGCGAAGATGGCGTCTAGAAACCCCCGCACGTTCTCGATCATGACCGCAACGGGACGAGCTTCCGCGATCAATCTGATTGCTTGGGGAAATAGGTTACGCTCGTCGTCTTCGCCGAGTTGCTTTCCCGCGACGGAGAACGGTGGACAAGGCAATCCGCCCGCCAAAAGATCGACCCCGCGAAACGCGGCACCGCTAAACTGTCGCAGATCGCGTTCGATTACGTTCCATGCTTTGCGGTTGAGACGCAGGGTTTCACAGGCGCGCTTGTCCAATTCGACCAAGGCCACATGATCGAATCCGGCGCGTTCAAGTCCGAGCGCTTGTCCCCCTGCGCCTGCGCACAATTCAAGGACCATAGGCCTCGACATCCCCAACTCCTCCTCATCTGTTGCCAGAATTATTAGCAGGTGGAGGGGTTGTTGACAAAGAGGCAGTTCGTTTCGGGTAGCGCGTTAGGGAAATTCGGGCGGTTTTCTAGTCAGTGCTTATTCGCCTTAGCATTGGGGGATCGCAATTTTGGGAGCGACAGTCGCCATCGGCTGGCGCGCCTTCGGCACGGGCAAGGTCAGCCTTTAGGTAGGCCCAGCACGCGCTCGCCTATTATGTTGCGCTGGATTTCGCTGGTCCGGAGCTAGGCGAACAGCATCCTTCTGAGCGCTGGCAGCAGGCGCATTTCCTCACTATCGATCAAATCGTCGAGCTTCACCGTGAGCACGCATAGAGCCTTGCCGGCCACGGCGACAATTTCGTCCGGATCTTCTTCGAACGACACTCCGATAAGCTTGGCTGTCAACGAGCGC
>JBGPNU010000259.1:0-5238 GCA_041487675.1 Binatus sp. (SeqCode) | reverse complement strand
GGTGAACCTGCCCAGCGGATGGTCGCCGGGCTGGTGATGCACGATCTGGAAATGTTTCCGCAAACCTGTGCCAAGCCCGACCTGTCGCATCTTCCGCCGCGATCGGTGCTTGAAATCAGCGACCTGTGGTCACGCGCGGTCGGGGCCGGCACGCTGGCGCGGGCGGGCGCGGCGATACTGGCGGGTCTGCTGGATGCGCGCGCGCTGCTTGCCTACCTGAGCGTCAAACCGTTCGACGGGACCCCGTTCTATCGCGGAGTCGGCTTCGTCAATGCCGGCGAACCGATCGAGTACCCATATCTCGAAACGCTCACGGGGCAGCCCATTTGGGCGCAACCGATGATCATGGAGGGGGAGGCGCTCAAGAAACTGACCCGGGCTTTTTCGAGGCTGATCATAGAGACCCGCGACGACAATCGAGTTCTTCGCTTCAGCAACTTCATGGGGCGAAGATCTGAAAGCGGGCTTCGGGTTACTGCGCGCGACGGTTTTTTCGTTCCCCCGCCGGCAGCCGCATCGGGCGCGAGCATCGCGGAGGTGGACTCGGCGCTGCAACTGTAGGGCGCCCGAGGTTGCGGTGAGAACTCGCGCAAGCGATCGACAGTTAATTTCCTTTGAATCGGCCGGCGGGCTGCGATTTCCCGAAGCCGCGTATCGACGAGGAAGAACATGGACCATAGATCTCAAGTAGAGGCGCCGACCGAAATCAATCCGCTCGGCGATTTTGTCGGCAACATACCGGTCAAACTCACGAAAGAAGAACTGACGGAACTTTCCAGGATCAACCCGTGGTTGAGTTGGCTGCACATCGGGGCCGAGTGGGGTGCGATCGTCGCGACGATCTATCTGTGCGAGCGGTACTGGAGTCCGATCCTGTACCTGCTCGCGATCGCGATCATTGGCGCCCGTCAACACGCGCTGTTGATTTTGATGCACGATGGCGTTCACTACCGGTTATTCCGGAACCGCCGACTCAACGACTGGGTGTCCGAAGTGGTGCTTGGATGGCCACATCTGGTCGCGGCGCGATCGTACCGCAAGAATCACATCGCGCATCATCGATACCTGAATAGCGAAAAGGACCCGGACTGGAAGCGCCGGCAGAACGATCCGGCGTGGGTATTTCCAAAACCGGCCGGCGATCTCGCCCGGTTGCTGCTTCGCGACGTATCGGGCCTGAACGCGATCGTTCTGCTCAGGCTGGCGGCCTCGCTGCTGTCCGCGGACACCGTGAGCACGGGGTTCCTGGCCGCGCGCTATGGATTTTACGCGGCCTGTCTGGCGGTTATCATCTACGCGGGCGCGCTCAAGGGCTTTGCGCTCTTCTGGATAATTCCGCTATTCACATGGCTGGTGATGATCATGCGGGTGCGCAGTATCGCCGAACATTCCGCGATGGAGAATGGCGACTCGGTTTACGCGCAGACCCGCACCACGCGCGCATCCTTAATCGAGCGGATTTTTCTGGCCCCGAAAAACGTGAACTACCACCTCGAACATCACTTCTTTCCGAGCGTACCATTTCACCGCCTGCCGAAGCTGCACGCGCTCCTGCTCACGAAGCCGGGATTTAGCGAGGGGGCTCATCTGAGCGACTCGTACTGGGGGGTACTGCGCGAGAGCGTCGGGGGGTGGATCGCGGCCCGCGACTTATGCGCGCCGATGGAGTAGAACAGGCGCTCACACGAAGTCATCGCGGTCCGGCAAAGGGTATGCAGCTCGGGAGTCTGAATGGCCGTTATTCCGATAACCTACAATCTTCGGAGCCTGATGATGCGGCGGACCACCTCGCTGATGACCGCGCTTGGGGTGGCGCTGGTCGTGATGGTGGTGGTGATTCTGCTCAGCTTCGTCAGCGGTTTGCGCGCGAGCCTGGAGCTTGCAGGCGAGGCGGGCAACTGGATCATTCTGAGCCGCGGCACGGTTTCCGAGGGAGAGAGTTACATCTCTCGCGAGGAGTCTGACATCCTCCGAACCCGGCCCGAAATCGCGACTGACGGGTCGGGAAAAGTGCTGTTCTCGCCGGAGATGGTGGTGCCGTTCAACGCCGGGGTGAAGCGGCCGGCAAACCATTTTCAGCCCGCATCGCTGCGCGGCGTGACCCCGATCGCGTACGAGGTGCATCGCGGGCTCAAGCTGGTCGCGGGGCGATGGCCCGTTCCGGGCCGCGAGGAAATGGCGATCGGACAAAAGCAGGCGGGGCGTTTCCCCGAACTTGGAGTGGGCTCCACTTTCAGGTACGGCCGCCGGAACTGGACCGTAGTCGGAATCTTCGCCGATCGAGGCAGCGCGCTCGAATCGGAATTCTGGGCCGGCCTCGAGGTGATCCAGCAGGATGCCAGATTCGAGAATGGGTTTTCGTCATTTCACGTAGTCCTGAAGCCGGGCACCGCGGACAGCTTCCGCAACGCGCTCACCAATGACTCGCGTCTGACCGTCGATGCGATGAGCGAGCGGCAGTTCTTTGCGGATGAGGCGAAGGTGGCGGACCAGCTGCGCGCCCTGGTTTTGCTGGTGGGCATAATCGTGGGAACGGGCGCCGCATTCGGCGGCATGAACACGATGTATGCGGCAGTGGCGCGGCGCACCCGCGAAGTGGGAGTGCTGCGAACTCTGGGCTTCGGCAAAGGTGCGATCCTGGCGAGTTTTCTGGCTGAGAGCGTCATTCTGGGAGCGGCCGGCGGCGTGATTGGCGATATCCTCGCGATGGCGCTCAGCGTTGCGACCGGTCTCAATCATCATCTGATGAGTGTCGGGGCGCTGGTTTTTTCATCCGCGTTCACTTTCACCGCATTGGGCGGCGGCATACTCGCCGCAATTTTAATCGGAATCGCCGGGGGTGTGCCTCCCGCCTGGCGAGCGGCTCGTCTCCCGATAGTCGAATCGCTGCGCGCGGCGTGAGGTTGGTATGCAGGCGCTCCGTCTGGTACTGCGCAACGTCATCCGGGAGCCAAGGCGCGCGATTCTGACGCTGCTTACGTTCGCGGTCGCGACCTTCATCTTCACCGTGCTGGCCTCAATACCCGCATCGATAGACATGATTCTCGAGAAGACCGCGCAGACTTTGCGGGTTTACTCGTACAATGACGACGGCCGCTACCTCGGGTTGCCGGCGCGCGATTGCCGGGTAATCGAGGAAATACCCGGTGTGGTCGGGTGCATGGCGATGGTCGTTCTGCGAGCCACCTATAAGCGCGAAGGCGAAACGATCCAGGCTTTCGCGATCGATGCGGACAAGATCGCCGTCATCTATCCCGACTACGATCTTCCGCCCTCGGTGCTGGAGCGGTTCTCGCACAACCGGACCGCGGCGGTCGTGGGCAGGCTGCTGATGCGGGCCCAAGGCTGGAAAATCGGCGACGTGATCACGCTTCGCGGCGACGCCAACCGGCTCAAGATTCGCTTCGTATTGGCCGGCGAGATCCCGGCGAGCAACTACCCCAACTTTTTCATGTTCCGCCGCGACTACCTGGTCGAAGCGGAAAAGGCAATCGGAATTCCCGAAGAGAAGCATCCCGCGGGATTCCTGGTCAGCCGAATCGAGTCGCCGGAGCGGGTTCCATCGGTGATTCACGAAATCGACAGGAGTTTCCACAACTCGGACTTCGAGACCGCGACGATGACGGAGAGCGAGGCGGTGTCCGGACTTATGTCCACCGTCGGAGACATCCGCGGCATTGTCGATGGCATCTCCGCGGTGATCGCGCTCACGCTTTTGCTGATCGCCGCGAACTCCATGTCGATGATGGTTCGCGAACGGTTGCGCGACGTGGCGGTGCTGCGCGCGCTCGGATTCAATCCGCCCTATATCGCGCGTCTCCTGTTCGGCGAATGTGCTCTGATTGGCACGGCGGGGGGCGCGCTCGGATGCGTTCTGGCGCTGTGGCAATTCGGCAGCGGAACTACGCTGCGCTCGGTGCTTGAAAGCGCGGGTTATCTGACCGTTACTTACAGCGCCGCACTCGAAGCATTTCTCGCAGCGGCAATTATCAGCATCCTGAGCGCCGTGATTCCGGTGCTGGGCGCGATGCGTGTGACGCCGGCGGATGCCTTTCGGAAAACCATCTGAACCATTCGTCAAGTCAAAATAGGAAAGCGCCGGAGCCGATTCCCGGCGCCATCGAGTCTAAATTTTGAGCGGTGCAGCCAAGCCCCCGCGAGGCGCCAAGGCTATCTGCCGACTGCGTGACGAACGGTGTGCAGGATATAGATGAAGTCGCGCGGCGAACGCACGTCGCCGAGCAGCGCCACTCGCGAGAGCATCTCCATCTCGTCGTTCGAGATGCTGTGGGCGCGCCGCAGTTGTTCGTTCTTCCGGAAATCTTCCCATGCGGAAGCGGGCGTGGACGCCGTCTCGGCGCTGAGCAGCGCCTGCGCACGCGGATTGGCGAGAAAGAAAAGATCGCGGCGATCGAGCCCGAGCACTTCGGCGAGCCGGGTCAAGATTTTGTCGGAAGGATGGCGCTTGCCGGATTCCAGATGCCCGACGTAGGGCGTCGAAGTCTTGATCCGGTGGGCAACTTCCTCCTGGGTGAGGTCGAGTTGCCGTCTGCGTTCACGGATGACCTGGCCAAAATTACGTTCCTTGGAGCGTGGCATTGATGTATTCCCCTTGTGAAGATTTGCCTGTCGTCAGGGATTGAACTGATCCCCAATCAAATTGGTTGGATTCGACCCTTACAGTTAGTACCATCAAGACGACATTAAGGCAAAGGCCGAACCAGGCCCTCGCCCGCATTCGATTGGGTCGGCGCCGCAACGGCGCTTTCCTTCCGGAGAGGCTACGATTATGAGTCGAAGGGTCCGCCGAGGGCGACGCGAGCCCCGGACAAGGAGAACGCTATGGCTGCTTCGTCGATTGTGGCGCGATTTTTATTTTCAGGCGTGCGAGACCGCGGGGCTTCCGCGGCCGAATATTGTTGGCAGATGAAGAATGCGGCCGGCGTCAGGTAATTCCCTTGGACGCCCGAGATAACCGCGCGCAGACCCTTCAGAGGTTGGCGCGCTTCCTCACGCCCAACCGCTCCGGGGCACTCCTGCAGTATCGCTCGCGTGCACAAATTTACGACCTCGAGCTGGCATTGTTCGAACCGTTGCGCGGACGCGCGATCGAGCTACTGCGCATCGGTAGCGGCGATACGGTCCTGGATATCGGCTGCGGCACGGGACTCAGCTTTCCGGCTATCGAAGGATTGATCGGAGCCGGGGGCTCGATCGTCGGAATCGAACAGAGTCCCG
>JBGPNU010000258.1:0-5264 GCA_041487675.1 Binatus sp. (SeqCode) | reverse complement strand
CTCGAATGGAAGGTCGTGTTTCTGATTTGGGCCGCCGACGGACGCTTCCCCGGACCGCAAAGCGTCGGTGCCGACGAACTGGAGGAAGAGCGCCGCCTGATGTACGTCGCCAGCACTCGCGCCCGCGACGAACTCTACCTCTCGTATCCTATATATATGTTCGACCGCAGCTTCGGCTTCGTGATGGGCCGCGTGTCGAGATTCCTCGAGGACGTTCCCGCCGAACTTCTTCAGACCGCGACTCTGCAGGAGTCGGATCCTTAAATTCCCTCTCCCGTTGTCGGGAGAGGGTTTAGGGGAGGGACATTTGTGCGGCGCGATTCTCTGGTGCGCCGTACTTTGGCTTCTTCACTTGATCAATTCAAACTTCGCGTAGCCGTGAAGCTCCTGAGTCGTATGCATCGGCAGCGAAACCTCGCGCAGCACGGGCACCTTCTCCGTGATCGTTCCGCTCGCCGGCGCGTCCCGCGGCACCGTGATCACCCGCGTCCCAACGAAGCGCACTACTGTCGGGAGCATCGCGCCCGTGCCGATATAACGCGTTCGCATCCCCTCGAAAACGCTGTCGCTCTTGAACAGTTTCGATCCCGCGCGAATCAGGTACTCGTTGCCGACGAGCGGGCGGACCAGCGTCGATTCGCTCATCACATATATATGTCCGACCTTGGGGCGCAGAAAGCCGTAGTATAGTGGATTCACGCCGAGCCAGAACGGCACAACGATGCGATGGCCGGCCGGCCATTCCTTCAGACTGACGTGCGCCTCGTGATCGTTATCGCCGAGATCGAATTCCTTGCCCGCGAAATCGCGGAGAATATCGCGGCTCAGCGGATCGTCGGGCGGCGTCGAGATTTCGCCGACCGGCCCGAAGTCCAGCGCCGTGTCCGGCCTGCATCCCGCGACCCCGATTGACGACGCGAGAGCAAGCGCGAGCGCAATCGCCGCGCCGATGGTTTTGCGCTGGCGAATCATACCCGGTATCTCGCATAGCTCGCGGGAATTCTTCCGCCGAGCGTCCATTTCATCGGCAACGACACCTCGCGCAGCACCGGAATATCCACGGTTTTGCCGTCGGCGCGTTTGAACCCGCGCTTGCCCATGTACTGAACGATTGTCGGCAGGATTTTTCCGGTCGTCAGATATTGCGTGCGCGTCGTCACGAACACCGTCTCCTGCTTCACCAGCGTGCTGCCCGCTTCGATCATCCATTCGCCCGGGACCGCGAGCGGCTTCACAAGAGTCGCCTCGCTGATGACGTAAAAATCCCCTTCCTTGGGCGCCATCACACCGGGCACGAGGATATTGACCCCGAACCAGAACGGCAGCTTGACGAACTTGTCTTTGGGCCAGTCGAGCGGGCGGACCTCGGCGATTTGACTGTCGTCGCCGAGCACGAACGTATGACTGCGGAAGTCGAGCTCGACTTCCTCGGCGCTTGCGAAGATTCGCGCCGGCGTTCGATGCGCCGGCGCCGGCTTTGTGCATCCGGCGATCGCGACGCTCGCCACGACCAGCGCGAGTGCCGCGGCCACTCGCGCCAAGGCTTCAGCTCGCACGCGCGTCGCGATAGTGCGACGCGATCTCGCGGCCAACCAGTTCGATTTGCTTCGGCCAGGCGTCGGGCGCAGCGATCGGCCACAGCACAAACTTGTCGAGTCCCTTCGCAACATATTCGCTCAGTCGTTCAAGAACGTCTTCGGGCGAGCCATAGACCGTCCGCGCCAGGTATGCCTCCGCGCCATTGCCCATCGCCGCCAGCATCGGCCGCATCTCCTCGAGCGCTTGCTCGCGCGATTTCGCGATCCTGCACAGCAGGATCAGTCCCGATTCGATTCGCGCGTTCGCCCGCCCATAGCCGGCCGCATAGTCGCGAATCTTCGCCATGCTGATCCCGAATTCGTCCGGCGTCTGGAACGACGCGAAGAAGCCATCGGCCAGCCGCGCGGCGCGTTTCAGCGCCGCGTCGGAGCGCCCGCCCACCCAGATATCCATCGTGCCCGAATCGTTGCCCGGGCGCGCCGCCGGCCGCGGTTCGATCGTGACGTTATCGAAATTGAAAAACCGTCCGTGAAAACTTGCCTTCGATTCCTTCCACACCGTTCGCAGCACCTCGATTCCTTCATCGAGTCGCTTGCCGCGCCCCTCGGTCGGAATTCCGCACGCCGCATAGTCGGCGAGATTCGCGCCGGTGCCGACCGCCATCACCATCCGTCCACCCGACATGTAATCGAGCGACGCGAACGATTTCGCAACCATCAGCGGATGCCGCAGGTTGAGCAGCAACACGCTCGGCCCGAGTTTCATCCGCGTTGTGCGCGAGGCAAGGAGCGAGAGGGTCGCGACCACGTCGAGCTCCGGCGACGGCGCGAGCAGATGATCCGACAGCCAGAATGAATCGAGCCCCCAATCCTCGGCGCGCTCCGCCACTTGCGCGATTGTCTCCGCCGCCGGCATCCCAAGCCGCCACAGTCCGAATCCAACTCCAATCTTTACCTGTTTCGTCTCGACCTGTTTCATCCTGGGCGCTCCCTCGTTTGCGCGCTTGCGCCGATGATATTAGCATAGGCCGCCGCAATGAATCCGAATCGCGCTGCATCGAACGGTGCGCCCGTTACCGTGACCCTGTTGGGCACCGGCGATGCGTTCGCGAGCTACGGCCGTTCGCAGTCCGGCTATCTGATCGACGCACCCGGCGGCCGCATCCTGATGGAAGCCGGTCCCGGCCTGCTCCCCGCGCTCAAAAGCAACCGCATCGCGACTGACAGTTTCGATCTCCTGCTCATCAGCCATCTTCACGGCGATCATTTCGGCGGCCTCGCATTTCTCATCCTCGAATATATGTGGGAGACGCGGCGCAAGAAGGTGCTGACGATTGCCGGGCCCGCCAGGCTCGAGGAGCGGACCTGGCAGCTGATGCGCATCATGTTTCCGCATTTCGAACTCAAAAAAATAAAACACAAACTGAAGTTCGTCGTGCTCGAGCCCGGCAGCTCGACGCGTCTGGGCAAATTCCAGGTCCGCGCGATTCGAAGTCCGCACACGAGGCCCGACATTTCGCTTTCGCTTCGAATCAGCGCCGGTGGCAAGTCGATCGTCTTTTCCGGCGACTCGGGATGGAACGACGAACTGGTGAAACTCAGCGACGGCGCCGATCTGTTCCTGTGCGAATGCACCTACTACGAAAGCGCTCAGCTGAAATTTCATCTCAATTATCCGCTGCTTGCCGCCAATCGTGATAAATTTAAGGTGCGGCGGATGGTACTGACGCATCTTGGGCGCGAAGTGCTGAGCCGCGAGAACGAAATCGCAATCGAGATGGGCTTCGACGGGATGAAGATCGAGATCTGAGCCGGCGCGCTTTTCCGAATCGAACCTGCGTGCACGCCAGACCCGTTCGCATCGCGACAATCACGAGGGAAAAACTCGCATGGGTATCGTATCGGGCAAGCGGGCGCTGGTGGTCGGCGTCGCAAACGACAAGAGCCTGGCGTGGTCTATCGCGCAGGCGCTCGCCAGTGAGGGCGCGGAACTCGCGCTCACCTACCAGGGCGAGATACTCGAAAAACGCGTCCGTCCTCTCGCTGCGCAAATCGAGGCCTCCGTCATCGGCGAGCTCGACGTAACCAGCGATTCCCAGATCGCTTCCGTGTTTTCGAAGCTCAACGAAAAATGGGGCGGACTCGACCTGCTCGTCCATGCGGTCGCATTCGCCGAGCGCGAGGATCTCCGCGATCGGTTTCTGACCGTTAGCCGCGCCAACTTTGCGAAGTCGATGGAAATAAGCGCCTACTCGCTGGTCGCGCTCGCCCGCGCCGCGGAGCCGCTGATGGAAGCGCGCGGCGGCGGCTCGATTCTGACCCTCAGCTATCTCGGCGCGGTCCGCGCAATCCCGAACTACAACATGATGGGCGTCGCCAAGGCAGCTCTGGAAGCCTGCGTGCGCTACCTGTCGATCGACTTAGGGAGCAAAAATATCCGCGTCAACGCGATCAGTGCAGGCCCCGCCCGAACCCTGTCATCGTCCGCGATTCGCGACTTTCATACGATGGCGCACGAAGTCGAGGCGCGCTCGCCGATGCGCCGTGGCATGAAGCCCGAGGAGGTCGGCACCATGGCGGCCGCGATTCTGAGCGACTTGTCGAGCGCCGTCACCGGCCAGACCATATACGCGGACGTCGGCTACAATATCGTCGGCTTCTGACGGGAGTATCTTGACGGGAGCATCTTCATAAGGAGTATCGCGATGGCAATAATCACGGTCCCGCAGCTAGCCGACAATTACGCCTATCTCGTTATCGACGACGCCTCCAAAGAATGCGGCGTGGTCGATTGCGCCGAGGCTGACGCGGTCATCGCCGCGGCCAAATCGCACGGCGCAAAGATCGTCGCGGTGCTCACCACTCACTGGCACGGCGATCACTCCGGCGGCAACGAGGACATCGCGGCAAAAATCCTTGGGCTAAAGATTTACGGCGCCCGCGCCGAGGGCGGCCGGATTCCCGCGTTGACCAATCCGGTCGCCGACGGCGACCAGCTCCGAATCGGCGCGCTCGAGGGCCGCGTAATCGGAATCCCCGCGCATACCAACGGCCATGTCGCTTATTACTTTCCCGCGCTCACCGCGGTCTTCACCGGCGACACGATGTTTATCGGAGGATGCGGCCGCGTGTTCGAGGGCAACGCCGCCACGATGGTTGCGTCGCTGAAAAAACTCGCGGCGCTGCCGGAAAATACCCAGGTCTATTGCGGACATGAATATACTGAAAAAAATCTGCGCTTCGCGCTCACCCTCGAGCCCGGCAATCAGGCTCTGAAAGCCAAACACGAGTGGAGTCTCAAACTGCGAGCCGCCGGCAAGTTCACGGTGCCCTCCACGGTTGGAGACGAGAAAAAGACCAATCCCTTTCTCAGGACCGACAGCGCCGAGCTGCGCGCCAATCTGAAAAAGCGCGATCCGAATATTGGCGACGACCCGATCGCCATCTTCGCGAAGACCCGGGAGCTTAAAGACCACTTCTAAAGGTCGGGGAGGATTACGACTTCTGTCGCCCTGAGCGAAGCGAATGGGCCCCGGATCCAGGATTCTTCGGCTGCGCCTCAGAATGACAACGGGGCCGCTAACTCGTCTCAAACTCGCGGACGATCCCGCATTTCAGCGGTGTCCAGACGCCGGATGTTACGGTGGGCTCACTTGCAAGAACATCTGTTGGTCAAACCGGTGTCGCTCGCGGCGGCCCGGAAAGTGATCCGCGGCCGGATACCGG
>JBGPNU010000257.1:0-5269 GCA_041487675.1 Binatus sp. (SeqCode) | reverse complement strand
GAGGACGGGGAGCGCGACCACCATTGCGATCGCGACTACAACTTTCGATATCCAAGACTTCTTCGCTATCCTCGACTTCATAGAGGCTCCTTCAATAGTTGAGCGGTTGGGGAATCGGCGCGCGCAAGTCGTTCGGCCAAGACTGCCTCATCCTGATGCGTTTGGGTAGTCGGAAATTGATCAGGATTCGGCGATTTTTGTTTTTTGTCGGCACGCGATTGGGTCGAAGCGGCTTATGCGGGTAACTCGGATTTTCCAACTGATTTAAGCCGCGTCAGCAGCACGAGGGCGCATACGAGCGTGATCGCGCCGCATATGACGACTGTTTTCTCCGGTCCCAATTGAGTACCCATGTAGCCGACTTCGAGCGCTCCGAGCGGAGTCATTCCGACCGCCGCCAACTGATAGGTGCTCATCACGCGGCCACGCAGGTCGTCGGATACGAATACCTGCACCAGCGTGTTGTTGCTTGCTCTGAAGTTGGTCAGTCCCGCCCCGATGACCAACTGCGCCAGCATCGAGAGCACCATCCAGCGCGAAAGCCCGAAGACGACGATTCCGATCGCGGAGACAAACAGTCCGAGGATGAGATTGTTTCTGATTCCTCGAGTCGTGGTGCGCGAGGCGAGCGTGGCCGCACCCAGCACCGAACCCAGTCCCTGAATCGCGACCAGGAATCCGTAGGTGCGGGCGTCGCCGTGGAGCACGTTTTTAGCAAACAACGGAACCAGCACCAGGTACTGGTAGCCGAAGCCATTGGTCACCGCGGCCAACGCCATCTGATGGAAGATCGGGCGGTTGGTCCATACGTAGGCGAGACCTTCGCGCAGTTGCTGGAACATTCGGGTGCCGACTCCAGCCATCGCGCGGGCGGGAATGTCCATCTGAAACAGGCTCCAGATGACTGCGAGGAAACTGACGCCGTTTAGGAAGAAACAGGTCCCGATCCCGAGCCACGCGATCAGCAATCCCGCCGCGGCGGGACCGAGCATCCGCGCGCTGTTGAACATCATCGAGTTAAGCGCGATCGCGTTGGCGAGATCTTCGTATCCCACCATCTCGACCACGAACGACTGCCGGCCGGGCATGTCAAAAGACCCGATGGTGCCGTTGAATGCGGCGAGAATGATTACGTACTCGACGCGAACGGCGCCTGTCCAGGTCAGCATCGCGAGCGTAAAGGCGCTCAGCATGAGCAGAATCTGGGTGGTGATTATCAGGCGGCGGCGATTGACACGGTCGATAATTACCCCGGCGAACAAACCGACCAGCAGGATTGGTGTGAATTGCGCAAACGAGACGACGCCAAGCATCAGCGAGGAATCCGTCAGCTTCAGAACCAGCCACGCCTGGGCAGCGCTCTGCATCCAGGTGCCGGCGAGAGAGACAAGCTGGCCGAAGAAATAGAGACGATAGTTGCGATGGCGAAGCGCGCGGAACGCGCCGCGGCTCTCGCTTAAAGCATCGCCCGATGGTTGGAGCCGGCCAGGCTCTCCATTCTCCGCCGCGGGCGCGGAATCGCATTCAGGCACGACGCGCCGATTTGTTGTTAAAGGCGGCGATGCGCTCGCGCATGTCGGGACCGACGCCCGGGCTTCGATAGACTTCGTGCGCGAGGCCGGCGCCCAGTGGCAAGCCGTCGGTTTCTCTTAGCAGACGCTTGTTGGCGCGATGGCTGAACCATGAATTAGCCAGGATGGTGGCGGCGAGCGTGCGCAGTTCGGCGTCGAAGGAGTTATCGGGGACGCAGAGGTTTGCGAGGCCCATCGCGGCGGCCTCGGCGCCTGAGTAAGTGCGGCAGGTCAGCATCATCTCGCGCGCCTTGGACGGACCGACGCGCCGCGGCAGCCGCTGGCTCATCCCCCAGATGGGAGTGAGCGCCCATCGCGCGTGAGTATCGGCGAATTTTGCGGACTCGGACGCGACGATTAGATCACCGGCCAACGCGAGCTCCAGCGCGCCGGTATAGCAGTGGCCGTGAACCGCCGAGATGACCGGTTGCGGTAGGTTGGCGAGGCGTTCGATGGTCTCCGACTGGAAGTTCGGTTTCGGCGGACGCTCGCCCTTTGCGATGTCGGCGAGATCGTGTCCCGCGGAAAAACATTTGCCCGCGCCACGGACGATGACCAGGCCGATACGATCGGTTTCGTTCGCAATCCGGTCAACGTGGGCGCGCAGCTCGACGAACATCTCGACGTTCAGTGAATTCAGTTTCTCGGGGCGATTCAGGGTGAGAGTCGTCAAACCATCCTGATCTTCGCGAAGCACAAGTCCGGACATGTGTTTTCCTCCGATCGAGATCGCACACTAACTACGATGCCCCAGGTTCGCAATTGCGATCCCGCGGTGGCGCGGAACCGATCGGTGGCAAGCGTTTGACAATAAAATTTAAAACCAACAACGATGGATCTGCAAACCGCTGGGTTTGCGTAAGATCCGAACTGGCACTATCTAGTGAGTAGTCAGGAATATTTAATGAGTGTGCTTACGAATCATCCGCAGGGCGACGACCGATGAACGGCGCAGAGAGCCTGATCCGAGCCGCGCTGGCGGCGGGCGTCGATACATGTTTCGCAAATCCGGGCACCACCGAGATGCCGCTGGTTGCTGCGCTGGACTCGGTATCCGGGATGCGCGCGGTGCTCGGCTTGTTCGAGGGTGTATGCACCGGCGCGGCCGATGGATACGCACGAATGTCGCGCAAGCCGGCGATGACGTTGTTGCATCTTGGACCCGGACTCGCCAATGGGCTCGCAAATCTGCACAACGCGCGGCGTGCGCATTCGCCGGTCGTGAACGTGGTCGGAGACCATGCGACGTGGCATCGCGGCGCCGACGCTCCGCTCACGAGCGACATCGTCTCGCTCGCCTCGCCAATGTCCGGATGGGTGCGAACGAGCAAATCGGCGCATGCGCTCGGCGACGATATGGCCGACGCGATTGCGGCATCGATGGCGCCGCCCGGGAAAGTCGCGACGTTGATCGTTCCGTCCGACTGTCAGTGGGATGACGCGGCGGGAGTCGCGACTGCGCGTGCGGTTGCGAAGCCGGCGACGGTTGCAGACGGCACTATCGCGCGCGTCGCAACGCTGCTCAAAAGCGGCAAGCCGGTGACTCTTCTGCTCGGCGGACAGGCGCTCTCAGAACAGGGACTTAAGACGGCGGCTCGAATCGCGGGATGCTCGGGCTGCAAGTTGATGGTCGAGACGTTTGCAGCGAGGATCGAGCGCGGCGCCGGAATTCCGTCACCCGCCCGTCTCCCCTATTTTCCCGAGCAGGCAATCGAGGCGCTGAAAAACACCGGCACGCTCGTTCTTGCCGCGGCGCTCGAACCGGTCGCGTTTTTCGGCTACCCCGGCCTGCCGAGCAAGCTCGCGCCTGAAGGATGCGGCGTCGAGGCGCTCGCGACGGTGGCGGAAGATGTAGTCGGCGCGCTCGAGCATCTTGCGGACGCAATTGGGGCTCCCAAGTCGATCGCCTTACCACAGAGCAAGCTGCCGGCGCGTCCGGCTGGCAAGCTCGATCCGGTGAGCCTTGGCGCGGCGCTCGCCGCACTTCAGCCCGACGGCGCAATCATCGTGGACGAAAGCGCGACCTCGGGCGGTGCTTACGGCTCGATGGCTCCAGCAGCGCCGCCGCACACCTGTCTTGCACTCACTGGCGGTGCGATCGGGCAAGGACTTCCTACTGCGACCGGAGCTGCAATCGCATGCCCACTGCGGCGCGTGATATCGCTCCAGGCGGACGGCAGCGCGATGTACACGGTCCAGGCTCTGTGGACGCAGGCGCGCGAACGGCTGAACGTCACGACGCTGCTCTGCTCGAACCATGCCTACCGGATCCTGCAGATCGAAGCGGCGCGCGCGGGCAATACCGAACCCGGCCACAACGCGCGGACCTTGACCGAGCTGACCTCGCCGGAAATTGGGTGGGCCGAAATAGCTCGGGGCCTCGGAGTGCCGGGGGTGCGAGTCGAGACTGCGGACGACCTGGTGAAACATCTCGAACATGCGATCAAATCCGACGGACCGCATCTAATTGAGGTAATGCTCTGAGAATCGAAATGCGTAGTCGAGTTGGTAATCTGCCTTTTGAAGAATGAGCAATGACGCTTGGAGGATAATATGATCCAGGTAACTGAGCTGGGCTACATGGGACTCGGAGTGAAGAACCTTGAGGAGTGGAAGAACTTCGCGACTAGTATAGTCGGGATGGAACTCGCAGACGAAGGCGAACCGGACCGTTGCTACTTGCGGATGGACTATATGCATCATCGAATCATCCTGCACGCCGACGGCAGCGACGATTTGGCGTACTTGGGTTTTCGGGTGGCGGGCGCCGAGGAATTCTCCGCGATGCAGGGTCAGCTATCCGCGTCGGGAATAAAGTTTCGGATCGGCTCAGAGGAGGAGGCCGACGAGCGCCGGGTGCTCGAAGTCCTGAAACTGAACGACCCCGACGGGAATCCAATCGAGATATTTCATGGACCAGAGGTTCAATTCAGCAAGCCGTTCCATCCCGGCCGCGCAATGCACGGACGCTTCAAGACCGGGACGGGTGGACTCGGGCATTGCATCATACGTGAGAAAGATGTCACCGCCGCGCAGCGTTTCTATACTCAGTTGGGAATGCGCGGCGGGGTCGAATACAAGATTCCAATCGGAAAGAGAGTAGTTTCGCTGGTCTTCATGCATTGCAACGAGCGCGACCACACGGTGGCGTTTGGAATCGGTGGACCGGAGCGGCGAATCAATCATTTGATGATTGAAGTGGATAATCTGGATGACGTGGGATTGACTTATGATTTGGTTCGCAAAAACAATATCCCGGTCACTATCAAACCGGGTAAACATTCAAACGATCATATGTACTCATTCTACTTCCGCAATCCCTCCGGATGGATGTTGGAGTATGGATGGGGAGCGCGGCCCGCTACCTATCAGTCGGAATACTATCTCGGAGATATGTATGGGCATCAGCCCGAGGCCGGAGGATTCGATATGGACATCGAAAAGCGATAGTGATTGGTTGACGGCCTCGACTTGAGCCATGAGGGGAGCCCGAGAAACTTGAATCGTGAGGGCAGACCTAATAGGACCAGACGTATATGAGCGATCTTGAAGCCTTTCGAAAAGAGACGCGCGCCTGGCTCGAGGCCAATTGCCCCGCAGAGATGCGCCGCCCGACGCAGACCGAAAACGATACCTGTTGGGGCGGACGGCATTGGGTTTTCCAATCCGACGCGCAGCGGCTGTGGCTGGAACGCATG
>JBGPNU010000256.1:0-5281 GCA_041487675.1 Binatus sp. (SeqCode) | reverse complement strand
GCCCTCTGGCCACCTGCGATGTGCCGTCCGATGTTGCGGGTCAGCAACATCGGCTCGCGCATGCGGGAAGGTGCGCTGCCCTACAAAATGCGCGATAGCCTACAAAATGACTGATATTACTACAGTGCTACAATGCGTGATGGCGGCTGTCTTAACGGCGACCCGCGTCGGCCCGCGCGGGTCGAGAGTGGCGTTCCGGTTTTGCCCGGCTTTTGGCTCAGCTGTTTTTTGAGCTACGCATCAGCGCATTGGATGGAATCGCGCCGGGTTTCAGCCGCCAGAACAGGTCGGGCGCGAGCGCAACGTATCCCTCTTCCCATCGATCGGCGACCGCGCGGATACGAGTAAGCGCCGCGCGTGAGCCAAGAATCGCAGGCCGAGGGCAGGGCAGGATGTCTAAGGTAACTGTGGCGAATTGCGACAGTTGATGTATGACTCCGAGACATGGAGTGTAGCTTTGATGGTCATAGCTAGGGATGAGCGCAATGAGACAGAATCGGCGAGAGCGCTCCCAATCGGCCCAAGAAGGCGAATTGCCAGCCATTTGCGCCTGGAATCCACCTGCAAGGACATACCGCAAAAGCTGGTAGGCAATCATCGGTTTAATTACGCACAAGCGGCGTAACTCTTGCTCCGATTAGCTTTACGAAGCGCACTTTATAGGACTGGCGTATCGGGAGGACCTGATTGAAAGGCCGTCGGAAATTCGCACTACAGACGCCTGCTTTCCTGAGTTTCATCGTGGGAGCGGCAATTGCGCTTGGCGCTGCGTCGTCATGGACTCCGAGCTTCGTGACGCCGGCACATGCGCAGACCCTGTCGCCGATGGAAGTGCAAATCGCGGGCGTGCAGTCGGTCGCGGCGAGCCGGGCGGTTACGAATTTTTCCGAGTTGGCTGCGCTCCGCTCGGTTGCGCAACCAGCAAAATATCGCGCGCCGATCGCGATCCATCGGCCCCTGAAAGGTCATGCCGGTGAAGCTGTGGAAGACAGTGAGAGCGAAAGCGAAATCTTGCGCCCAGATGCCGGTGGCGACATGGCCGGGCATGGCGAAAATCGAGATGCGCGTCGCCACCACCGCCAGCGCGTTCGCGCGGCGAACTTCGCTGCCCCCGGCGATACCGGGAACGTCGTGCCGCCCGACACGCAGGGCACCGTAGGTCCGAACCACCTGATGGTCACGCTGAACAACAATGTGACGATCGAATCGCGCACCGGAACGATACTTCAGACCGTCTCGATCGCGGGATTCTGGTCGAATCTCGGCAACATCAACGAGGCGTTCGATCCTCGCGTGCTGTACGATCCTTACGCCAACCGCTGGATCATATCGTCGGGTGCGAACGCGGCGACGCCGTCGTCGTACATTCTGATCGGAGTCTCCGAAACCAGCGATCCGACCGGCGGATGGTTCCTCTACAAAGTCAAAGTCGGCGCGAGCGGCGAGAGTTGGGCCGACTATCCGACGCTTGGCTTCAACGGCGACTGGATAGTCGTGCAGGCAAATGTCTTCACGGTCAGCACGACCGCATTTGTGGCCTCGAACATATACGCATTCAACAAGGCGGATCTGTATGCGGGCGGCGCGGGCCAATACACATCGTTCCAGGATCCAAGCGGATACACGGACTATCCGGCGGTGACCCACGACAACACCCTTCCGACCGAGTACCTGGTGCGTGACTGGAACGGCCCGGCCGGGACGTTGCGCATCAGCACCATAACCGGTTCGGTTGGATCGGAAGTGCTGACAACGGGCGTCGCGTTTCCGAAAACGGCGAACGGATGGCAGGATTTCGCGCCGCTGACGAACTTCGCTCCGCAGCTCGGCTCGGACTCGAAAATCGACACCGACGACAGCCGCATCGAGAACTGCGTATATCGAAACGGCTCGATCTGGGCGGCGCAGACCGCGTTTCTGCCGGCGGCCGGGACGCCCAACCGATCGACCGCGCAATGGTGGCAAATCAACACGGCGAGCGGGAGCCTCGGCGTCGTGCAGCAACTCGGCCGCAGAGACGATCCTTCCGGGCAGTTCGACTACGCCTACCCGACCCTCGACGTCAACGCGGACAACGACATGATGCTAGGCTACTCGCGTTTCGGTGCGTCGCAGTACGCGAGCGCAAATTACTCACTGCGGCTGCACAACGATCCACCGAACACGCTCGAGGCCGACACCGTGTTCAAGGCGGGCGAGGCGCCATACTTCAAGGACTTCGGCACCGGCGACAATCGATGGGGTGACTACAGCAACGTGGCCGTCGATCCGGTTAACGACCTCGACCTGTGGACGATCCAGGAGTACGCGGGAAGCGCAAACAATTGGGGTACCTGGTGGGGAACCATCTCGTTTGACAAGAGCGCGGCCACGCCGACGCCAACCGCTACCGCAACGCCGACGCCCACCGCCACACCCTGGCCGACTCGCACGCCCACCGCGACGCCGACGCCGGGGTGTCACAATCACCATCGTCGTCATCATCGACATCAGCCGTGCTGAGTGCGGGTGTTCGTTCGATCCGCCGCAATCGTCGTCGTTTCATGTGGAGCCTTTCCGCATCTATAGACCTGCAATGTTCGGGTCAATAGAATCGCTGCGGCAAGGAGTGCCTGGCGCAGAAAGTGAGTGGGGGATTATTGCGGCGACTGGTTCTGGGGGCGGCGGTTCTCGCGGTTGTTTCAGGCGCCGGAGCGATTGTTCAGGCGCCGGGGGCATCGTGGCGCGAGGCCTCCGCGCATCGGCGCATCCACGCCGAGCCTCTGGTTTCAGGATTCGCCGGAACATTCACTTACCGCAACGATGGTTTCCGGACCGGTCAGAATCTCACCGAGACGACGCTGACCCCATCGACGGTGCAGCCCGGCATGTTCGGTCTGCTATTCACCGACGCCGTTGACGGGCAGATGTACGCGGAGCCGCTCTACGTTCCAAACGTGCAGATCCCGGCGCAGGGAACGCACAACGTCGTGTACGCCGCGACGGAACTCGACAGTGTGTATGCGTTTGACGCGGATCAGCCGGGTCCTGCGCTCTGGCAAACAAGCTTCACCAGTCTCAAGAATGGAATTACCGCGGTGCCGTCGTCCGATATCGGATGCGGCGACCTGGTCCCCTGGGTTGGGATCACCTCTACGCCCGTGATCGACCCGGCCACCGGGACCCTCTACGTCCTCTCCAAGGTCAAGGTGACCAAAACCGATGCATATCGGCAGCAGCTCCACGCGCTTGATATCGCGACCGGCCTCGAGAAGACGAACAGTCCGGTAACTATTGCGGCGACCGTAGCAGGAAGCGGAGACGGCGCCGTCAGCGGGCTAATTTCTTTCGATCCGTTTCTGCAAAACGATCGCCCGGCGCTGGCGCTCGCCAACGGCGTGGTTTATTTGAGCTTCGCGTCGCACTGCGACTTCAGGCCGTACCATGGATGGATTCTCGGCTATGATGCGAAGACGCTGGACCGGGTAGTTGTGTACAACGATAGCCCCAACGGCATCGAAGCCGGCATCTGGCAATCCGGATGCGGTCCCGGCGTCGATACCAACGGCGATCTAATCGCGATCACCGGCAACGGAACTTTCGAAACTGGTCTGCCACGAGTCGATTACGGCGACAGCTTTCTCCGGCTCACGCCCGGCGCCGGAACACTGTCAGTCAGCAGCTTTTTTACGCCGTCCAACGAGCAATTCCTCCAGGACAACGACCTGGACCTGGGCTCGGGTGGCAACCTCTTGCTGCCTGATCAGCCTGGGCCAAATCCTCATCTGATGGTCAGCGCCGGCAAGCAAGGCACGATTTTTCTTCTCAATCGTGACGACATGGGTGGATTCAATGCCGCTTCCGACCAGGTGGTGCAGGAACTGACCAGCGAGATCGGCGCAATGTTCAGCACGCCCGCATATTGGCAGGGGGTGGTGGGGACCAACGGTCTGCAGAACATGATCTACACGATCGGTGTCAACGATTTTCCGAAGATGTTCGTCGTCGCTAGTGGACAGATCCAGATAGGGCCCGCATCGATCGCGCAAAACTTATTTGGATACCCTGGCGCGTCGCCGGCTATCTCGGCTAATGGCACAACCGGCGGCATCCTATGGGCGATCGACAGTGAGAAGGCGAGAGTACCCGGTCCTGCGATTCTCTATGCCTTCGACGCGACCGATCTGACCCACGAGTTATACGACAGCAACCAGTCGGCGGGCGACAATCCAGGCAATGCGGTGAAGTTCACGGTCCCTACCGTCGCCAATGGCAAGGTTTACATCGGGACACAAACGCAACTCGCTGCGTTCGGGCTGCTGCCAAGTCCGACGCCGACCGCTACTGCGTCAGCGACGCCGACCGCGACCGCAACGGCGACCCCGACCCCGAGCGCCACCGCGACGCGGACGGCGACCCCAACTGCGACGCCGAGCGCCACCGTGACGCCAACGCCGACTCCGACGCCGAGCGCCACCGCAACGCCAACGCCGACTCCGACGCCGACAACAACGCCGACTCCGACTGCAACCCCGACCACCGTCGCCAATGCGATAGACGTCAATCCCAAATCTATTTCATTTCCGAACGAAGCCTTCGCCGATAGCGGAGAGCCGAGCAAACCAGTCAAGGTGATGGTCACCAATCGGACCGGAGTTACGTCAGTTACGTTTCTTGCGCCCACGATAAGCGGCGGATTTTTCGTGACGTCTAACGGATGCGTCGGAGAATTGGCGCCGGGTGCAAGTTGCGGACTTGGCATCGCCTACGCTCCGACGACGATGGGGACGCAGCGCGGAACGCTGCGAATCAACAGCAATGCCGCGAGTGGCCAGCGGTCGGTCAAGCTCAAGGGCAAGGGATTCGCGCCGGCCCTCAAGATACGGCCAAAGTCACTCGACTTCGGCCTGGTAGCAGGCAGCGCGAGTTCCGCCCAGACCGTTACGCTGACCAACTTGAGTCCAGTGTCGATCACGCTCACGGTGGCTCCTGCAGCTACTCCACCGTACAACGTAACCGCCAACACCTGCGCGACACTCGCGGCGAAGGGCGGGACTTGCACGATTTCGGTCGAATTCGATCCCGGCAGCTCGGGTGAATTCAAGGGCAAGCTGGAGATCCACGACAATGGCGCGAAGAGTCCGCAGCACATAAAACTGCGCGGCATCGCGAAGTAACCGGCGTGCGGAGTCGCATCGGGGCGCGGCGACGGAATCGGGAAACTCCCTTGCCGGAGGATTCGTAATCTGAGAACTTTAGCGCACGTCGCGCGCCACTCGCGCGCAAGCGCTTTGCGATGCAG
>JBGPNU010000255.1:0-5314 GCA_041487675.1 Binatus sp. (SeqCode) | reverse complement strand
TAGCATCGATTCGCGGCGCACATCCAAAAGCAAATGTCACACAACGTACTTGGAGTCATTGGAGGCAGCGGCTTCTACCAGATGAACGGGCTCGACAAGGTCGAGATGATGGAGCTCGAGACCCCGTTCGGCCGTCCGTCCGATCCGTTCTACCAGGGGCGAATCGGCGAGCTCGAAGTGGTCTTTCTCTCGCGTCACGGCCGCGGCCATCGACTACTGCCCTCCGAGATCAACTTCCGCGCAAATGTTTTCGGGATGAAACAGCTCGGCGTGACTCATCTCGTTTCGGTTTCCGCCGCGGGCAGTTTGAAGGAGGAGATTCATCCGGGCGAGCTGGTGATTCCGGATCAGTTTATCGATCGGACCTTCAAGCGGCCCGAGACTTTCTTCGGCGATGGCATCGTCGTTCACGTTTCACTTGCCGATCCGGTGTGCGCAAATCTCGCGCGCGACTTGGCGAAAGCAGCGCGCGAGGACGGCGCGGTGATCCATGAAGGCGGCACTTACATCTGCATGGAGGGTCCGCAACTCTCGACGCGCGCCGAGTCCAATCTCTACCGAAGCTTCGGCGCCAGCGTTATCAGCATGACCGCGATGCAGGAGGCGCGCCTCGCGCGCGAAGCCGAGATGTGTTACGCGGCGCTGCTGCTGGTGACGGACTACGACTGCTGGCATCAATCCGTCGCGGCGGTGGATATCGGCGAGATCCTGCGCGTGATGAAACTCAATGTAGAGAAGGCGCAGGCGGCCGTCGCGCGCCTCGCGCATACGCTCGGCAATCGTCCGCGCCAGTGCGGGTGCGAGCACGCGCTCGCGGGCACAATAATTACCGAGCGCAAGGCCATTGCGCAGCGTTTGATCGACGACTTGCGGCCGCTGGTGGGCAAGTATCTATAGTCATTCCGAAACCAGGTGCGGAACTTAGGTGCGATAGATGAGTATTGTGGTGGTTGGTTCGGTCGCCTACGACACGGTGGAGACCGGACGGGGAAAGGTTACCGACGCGCTCGGCGGCTCTGCGGGCTTTTTTGCGGTCGCGGCGCGTTTTTTCACGCCGGTCAGCATCGTCGCGGTAGTCGGCTCGGACTTCAAGCCTGAAGATCGGCAACTGCTGTCCGATCGCGGGATCGATTTACGCGCACTCGAACAGCAGGAAGGCAAGACAATGCGGTGGCATGGGCGCTACCACGAGGACATGAACAAGCGCGACACGCTCAGCCTGGACCTGAATGTCTTCGACGGATTCATGCCCAAGCTGCTAGCCGATCAGCGCCGATGCGACTATTTGTTTTTGGGCAACATCGCGCCCGTGCTCCAGGCGCAGGTGCTGTCGCAGGTGATGTCGCCGAAGCTGGTTGCGGGCGACACCATGAACCATTGGATCGTCGATACCCGCGAAGATCTCATCAAACTGCTGCCGCGGGTCGATATCCTGACGGTCAACGATGAAGAAGCGCGCCTGCTCTCCGGCGAACATAACCTGGTGAAAGCGGGACGCGTGATTCTCGCGATGGGCCCGCGATCCCTGCTCATCAAGCGCGGTGAATACGGCGTCATCCAGTTCAGTAAGGAGGGAATGTTCGCGGTGCCCGCGTATCCGCTCGAAGAGGTGATCGATCCCACCGGCGCCGGAGATACGTTTGCGGGCGGCATGATGGGTTTTCTCGCGCGGCACGGACGCGTCACCGAATCCTCGCTCCGCACGGCAGTGGTGTATGGGAGCGTGATGGCGTCGTTCGTAGTCGAGCGTTTTTCCCTCGAGCGGCTGTTCGATCTGACCTGGGAGGAGATCGATAATCGCTATCGCGCGTTTATCGATCTGATCGACTCTCATCACTCGAGATGGATTACTCAGTAGTTATCCCACTGTTCAACGAGCGGGATAGCGTCGCCCCGCTGCACGTAGAGTTGGCCCGCGCGATGCAGGCGACTGGACGAGCATACGAACTGCTGTTCGTGGACGACGGCAGTACGGACGGCAGCCTCGAGGTGCTGCGCCAGATAAAGTCACTGGACCGAAACGTTCGGGTGATTCGTCTCGCGCGCAACTCGGGCCAAACGGCGGCGCTGGCGTGCGGATTTGCGAACGCCAGGGGCGACGTAATCATCGCGATGGACGCCGACGGGCAGAATGATCCCGCCGATATTCCGCGCCTGCTCGCCAAACTTGATGAAGGCTACGACCTGGCCAGTGGATGGCGCACCGAGCGCTGGCAGGAGGAGAAATTCACCCGCCGGCTGCCCTCGATGGCGGCGAACTCATTAATCTCGGCGATGACCGGGGTCAAGCTCCATGACTACGGCTGCACGTTCAAAGCGTATCGCCGCGATCTCGCGCAGAGCCTCAATCTCTATGGTGAGATGCATCGCTTCGTTCCGGCGATCGCGGCGGAGCAGGGCGCACGCATCGCGGAAGTCGAGGTGGGATTTCGTCCGCGCCGGGCGGGAACCTCCAAGTATGGGCTGTGGCGCGTCGTCCGCACCTTGCTCGATCTGATCACGGTAAAGTTTCTTTCGGGTTATTCGACCGCGCCGATTCAAGTCTTCGGACTGATCGGATTCGTGCTGGGCGGCCTCGGCGGTCTGTGGACACTCATCCTGGTGCTCGAGAAAATCCTGCGCGGACGCGAACTGGGGAATCGGCCCGCGCTGCTGCTCGCAGTTCTGCTGGTCGTGGTCGGAGTGCAGTTCATAAGTATCGGACTGCTTGGCGAGATGCTCGCGCGGACCTATCACGAATCACAGGGCAAGCCGATTTATGTTATCAAGGAAGAGTTCTAGCTTAGAGGCTTCATCGATGAATATCGCAGTCGTCGGCAGCGGATACGTGGGACTCGTGAGCGGCACCTGCTACGCCGAAAGTGGCAACGAGGTGTTCTGCGTCGATATCGATGCGAAGCGAATCGCGCAGTTGATCGAGGGCAAAATTCCGATTTATGAGCCGGGACTCGAAGAACTGGTGCGGCGCAATTTGAAGGAAGGCCGGCTTCACTTCACGACCGACATCGAAGAAGCGGTCAAGCAATCGATGGTTTCCTATATTGCGGTTGGCACCCCGATGAGCGCGTCGGGCGCGGCGGATCTGAGCGCGATTTTCAAGGCGGCTGAGGACATCGCCAAATCGATCACCGGCTATCATATCGTCGCGATCAAGAGCACGGTGCCGGTCGGCACCAACGATCGCGTCCGCGATATCGTCGGACGCTTCGCCAAGCATCGCGCCGACGTATGCTCGGTGCCTGAGTTCCTGAAGGAGGGGTCGGCGATCGAGGACTTCATGCGTCCGGACCGAGTGGTTATCGGAAGTCTCAGCGAGCAGGCAACCGCGATTCTGAAGGAAATCCACAATCCATTTGTCCGAACTGACAATCCGATCCTCGTGATGGATCCGAACTCCGCGGAACTTACCAAGTACGCATCGAACGCGATGCTCGCGATGCGTATCTCGTTCATCAACGAGATGGCAAATCTTTGTGAAGCGGTGGGCGCCGATATCAGTTCGATCCGGCGGGGGCTCGGCACCGACAAGCGCATCGGCTCGTCGTTCCTGTTTCCCGGCGTGGGTTACGGCGGCTCATGTTTCCCGAAAGACGTGCAGGCGCTGATTCATACCGGCTCGGAACACAATCTTGATTTCGCGCTTCTGCGAGCGGCGGAGGCGGTAAACGCGCGCCAGAAGCGGCTGATTCCGGCGCGGGTGAAGCAGCATTTCGGACAGAATCTGAGCGGGCGTACGTTCGCGATTTGGGGGCTTGCATTCAAGCCACGCACCGACGACATGCGCGAGGCTCCATCGCTGGTGGTGATCGAGGAACTGCTGCAAGCAGGCGCGAAATGCCGGGTGCATGATCCCGAAGCGCTCGAGAACGCACGCGCGTTTTTCGGCGATCGCGTCACCTACCACAAAACCAATTACGAAGCGCTCAAGGACGCCGACGCGCTGTTGATCCTGACTGAGTGGAACGAGTTCCGGCATCCCAACTTCCAGCGCATCAGGGCGGAACTGAAAGAGCCGGTGATATTCGACGGCCGGAACCTGTATGATCCAGAACTGATGAAAGCGCTCGACCTCCGCTACTATTCGATCGGACGGCACCCGGTCTAAGGGAAAGCACTCGATGAGAATTCTGGTGACCGGCGGGGCCGGCTTTATCGGCTCGCATTTAGTAGATGCGCTGGTCGCGTCGAACGCCGACGAAGTCTCCCTGTTCGACGATTTTTCGACCGGCAAACGTTATCGGGTCAATCCCAAGGCCACGGCCTATCCGATCGATCTGCGCGCCGCCTCCGCAGTTGCGTCCGCGGTCGCGAAGGTCAAGCCCGAAGTCATCGTTCATCTTGCGGCCCAGATGGATGTGCGGCGATCGGTGGCGGAGCCCGCATTCGACGCGCAAGTAAACCTGATTGGATTTCTAAACCTGATGGAGAGTGCCCGCGCTCACGGCGTGAGGCGGGTGATTTTTTCATCGACCGGAGGAGCGATCTACGGCGAACAGGACGATTTTCCGTGCAACGAGTACCATCCGCTCCGCCCGGTCAGTCCGTACGGCGTAGCCAAGCTTGCGACCGAAGCATACTTGTTTTTCTACAAAGCTCAGTACGGGATCGATTACCTGTCGCTGCGCTTCGGAAATGTTTACGGTCCACGCCAGGATCCTCATGGCGAGGCGGGCGTGGTTGCGATTTTCTGCGGACGAATCCTGGATGGAAAGCCGGTAACCATTTACGGCACAGGCGAGCAGACGCGCGACTACGTCTTCGTTGGCGACGTGGTCCGCGCGATCCTCGCGGCGCTGAAATCAAAGGCGTCGGGAGTTGCGCTCAACATCGGCACCGGGATCGAGACCAGCGTGAACGACCTGTTTTCGACGCTGGCAGCGATCGCTGATTTCCCGACTCAAGCGGAGCATGGGCCCGCGCGGCCGGGCGAACAGATGCGATCGGTTATTTCGCCGGCGCGCGCGGCCGAAGTGCTGGAATGGCGCCCGGAAAAGAAACTCGCGGACGGGCTCGAGGAGACGTTCAAGTTTTTCAAGCAGCAACGCGTCCGATCGAGTTGAAATGACCGAAACCGCCTCGATTCGCAATTTCTCAATCATCGCTCATATCGATCACGGCAAATCCACGCTTGCCGATCGAATCCTTGAGCGAACCGGCGCGCTCTCGATGCGCGAATCGAAGGACCAGTTCCTCGATTCGATGGATCTCGAGCGCGAGCGCGGCATCACGATCAAGGCGCGTTCGGTCCGGCTGAACTACTCCGCCAAAGACGGCAGGAATTATGTCCTCAATCTGATCGACACTCCCGGCCACG
>JBGPNU010000254.1:0-5327 GCA_041487675.1 Binatus sp. (SeqCode) | reverse complement strand
TTTCGGCGCTCGGCGATTAGCGGACGAAGTGTTGTTCGGCCGGCTCACCAGATTCCTTGGCATAGCGGTCGCATTGATTGATTCTTCAGCTAGTGCACCATTGCCAGTCCTGCCCGAGTGAGGCGCTCCTCGAGGACTGGTATCCGATCGTGACCCCAAAACGGTTCGCCGTCGAAGAAGAACAGCGGCACGCCGAACACGTGGTCGGTCGCAGCCTCGTCCTGAGCGCGCTGATAGGCGGCGGCGCCTTCGCCCGAAAGATATTTGCGATACTCATCGGCTGACATGCCGAGACTTGCGATTACGCCCGCGACCGCATCGGGCCGATCCACTTCGAGTTCGCGCCGGAAAAACAGCTCGTACACTCTTCGACTGTAATCGAGCAGCCGGCCTTGTGCCTGCGAAAATAGGCCGCCAATCAGCGCCGGCGTTGTGTCGCAAACCTTCGACGGTCCGCGAATCGTGAGCCCGCGCGGCTCGGCCCATCGCCGCGCATCGAGGTAGGAGTAGCGCGCCTTGTGTTCAGAATAGAGACTTCGCTCGCCCTTGCCCTTGATCCGAAGCTGGAACGGAATCCATCGCAGGCGAATCCGAAATCGTTTTTCGAGCGCGAACGCGGGATCGAAGGCGAGATAAGCGAACGGACTCTTGTAGTCCGAATACATTTTCACTTCCTTCGTATCCATTTCGGGCGCCTAATCCACGGGCTTCTGCAGTATCGTCGGATGCACCCACTCGGCGCCGCCCATTTCCGGATGATCGATATTGTAGTGCAGGCCGCGCGACTCATGCCGGCTCATCGCGGATAGCACCACCAGCTCCGCGACCTTGGCCAGGTTGCGCAGCTCAATAGTGTCGGCGTCGAGCAGATGGTCCCAGTAGTAGCTGTGGATCTCTTCCTTCACCAGCTCGATTCTGCGGAGCGCGCGTTCGAGCCGCCGATCGCTGCGCACGATTCCGACGTAGTTCCACATCAGGCGGCGAATCTCGTCCCAGCTTTGCGTGATCATCACGCGCTCTTCGCTTCGAATCGCGCGCCCGGGATCCCATTCGGGAAACTCGGGCGGGCTGCCGCTTCCCGACGCGACGATTTCGCGCGCCGAGGCGAATCCGCGCCGGCCCATCACGGCCGCCTCGAGCAGCGAGTTCGACGCGAGCCGGTTGGCGCCGTGCAACCCGGTCATCGCAACTTCGCCGGCCGCATACAGACGCGGAATCGAGGTGCACCCGTCGAGGTCGGTCTGAACGCCGCCGCACATATAATGCGCCGCCGGCACCACCGGGATCGGTCCCTTGGTCAGGTCATATCCAAAGCTCAAGCATCGCTTGAAGATATACGGGAACCGCCGCTTGATGAAATCCGCCTCGCGATGACTCAAGTCGAGATACACAAAGTCGAGCCCATGGCGCTTCATCTCGGAATCGATCGCACGCGCCACCACGTCGCGCGGCGCCAGTTCCGCGTCAGGATGATAACGCTTCATGAAGGCCGTGCCGTCGGGCAATTTCAAAATCGCGCCCTCACCGCGGAGCGCCTCCGAGATCAGAAACGACTTGGCCGCGGGATGGTACAAACAGGTCGGATGAAACTGGTAAAACTCCATGTTCGCGACCGCCGCGCCCGCCCGGTACGCCATCGCGACGCCGTCGCCCGACGCGACATCCGGATTGGTCGTATATAGATAGACCTTGCCCGCGCCGCCCGTCGCGAGCATCGTGGCGCGCGAGATCACTTTGCGGATTTCGTGCGTGTTGCGATCGAGCGCGTAAACGCCCCAGCATGCACCCGGCTTCCCGGCCGCGGGAGTCTCGGCCAGCAGATTAATCGCGACGTGATTTTCGAGCGTGCGGATATTCGGGCGCGCCGCCGCCGCCTCGGTCAGCGCACGCATTATTTCACGCCCGGTCAGATCCTGCGCATGCAGCACCCGGCGATGGCTATGCCCGCCTTCCTTGCCGAGATCGTATTCGAGTTCGCTGTCGAATTCGTTGCCGTCCGCGTCGGCCCCTTCGACCCGGGTGAAGCGCGTGCCGAGCCGAATCAACTCGCGCACCGCCTCCGGACCTTCGCGGACTATGGTCTCGACCGCATCGCGATCGCAGAGTCCCGCGCCCGCCCGGATCGTGTCCTCGATATGCGACTCGAAAGAGTCGTCCACGCTCCATACGCTCGCGATACCGCCCTGCGCATAGCTGGTGTTGGCCTCGGAACTTCCTGCCTTGGTCAGCACGGTGACGGTGCCGGCTTCGGCCGCTTTGATTGCGAAGGTGAGGCCCGCGATACCGCCGCCAATCACCAGGAAGTCGCTGAACAGTTCCGCGTTATGCTTCATCCACCGGCCCTTGAGTTGCGCGCCATTGCGCGTCGTTGTGTCAATTTGACGCTACTTGACCAGCGCTCGGCCAGTCAAGGCGATCGCGCGCAACGCGATCAGGTGACAGTTGATTTGCCACGTTTGCCCGATTCACTTATCCTCGAAATGGCAATTCGATTCGCAATCAGTCAGACCGCGAGCAAGCAGTGCCGTTGACGCCTCCAAATCTCATCACCCTTTTCCGGATCGCGACCGCGCCGGTCCTGATCTGGATCCTGATGTACACCGGGCCGGCCGCATCATGGATGGCAGCGGGAGTCTTTTTCGTCGCCACGGTCAGCGACTACTTTGACGGCTATCTTGCGCGCAGTTACGACTCGGTCACCACGCTCGGAAAATTCCTCGATCCGATGGCCGACAAGCTGATCGTCATGACCGCGCTTATCATGCTGACCGGGATGGCCCGGACGCCGCATGTGCCGGCCTGGATGGTCGTCGTGCTGGTGTCGCGCGAAATGATGGTGACCGGACTGCGCGCGGTCGCGGCCGCCGAGGGACTCATCGTGGCCGCCGAGGAACTCGGCAAATACAAGATGGTGCTGCAGTCGATCGCGATTCACGGCCTGCTGATTCATTACACCTATTTTCACGTCGATTGTTTCGCGGCCGGGATGTTCGTGCTGTGGATCGCGATGGCGGTCAGCATGTGGTCGGGAATCGACTACTATATTCGCGTGCTGAAAGCCTTGCGCCCCAAGCCGATTGCGTCTCAAGGCAAGCGCGCGGTGATTTGACAGGCGCCGCGGCGCCGGATAGTGAAATGGATTCGTTGTGCTGGTTTGGAGAGCGGGTGTAGCTCAGTTGGTAGAGCGCGTGCTTGCCAAGCACGAGGTCGTCGGTTCGAAACCGATCACCCGCTCCATTATCGAATTCCAGGTATGCGCTCGAACAGTTTTTGTAGTAGGCGCCCTTGCCCTCCAGCGAGATCGAGGTCGGTACCGTCCATATCGCGCCAGTAGAATTCGAACTCAATCGGTTCGTTGCTCCCGGAATGAGTCTCGTAATGAGTCCAGCTCTCGGGAGTCGTTTGAGGCACTACTACGTGAAACACGAACCGCTCTTGAATCTCATCGCGGTAAGGCAGCATATCGAATTCGAACGACCCGAGCAGTTCGGCGCGTTCCCCGGATAGACCGGACTCTTCAGCCAGTTCGCGAATGGCTGCCGCCGCGGGCTCTTCGCCCACCTCGATCGTTCCGGCCGGGACCTGCAAGCCGGCCTCGGGCTGTTGAATGTGGCGAAATACCAGCAGCTGGTGGTCTCTTGTTACGTATACGAGCACCTTTCTGACGCGCGGCCTCTTGCTACTCTTCTCCACTATTCGACCCGCTCAATGATCAAAGTCTGGGAATAAAATCTACTTCTTATCCGCCGCGGCTTTCATGCGCTCGTTTGCGAGAGTGAAGATGTGCGAGTTGCCCGTCTGCCAGGTGAGCGTCAGCTTGCATGCGCGAATTTTCCAGCCGGCGCGGGTGCGGATGAATCGATTCGTGTAGTAGCCGAACATCGTCTGCGTGCTGTCGCCGGTGTCGTTGGGCAGATAGTGCCGCGCCTGCACGTATGCGATGGAGGTGGCCGTGTCGCCATCGACGGTGATCACGTGATTGGTGATCATGTGCTGGATCGCGGCGAGCCCGACTATGGTGCGGCGCGCGGCCTCGGTCCATTTGTCGGCGGTCGTTTTGCGCGGCGTGCCGCCGAAGACGGAGGTGAAGTCGGTTTCGATCTCGTCGGCGAAGCACGAGCGGAAGAGCGGCCAGTCGCGCGAGTCGAGGCCGGTCGCGTAGCGCAATTGCACGTCGCTGATCTCGGCGCGATCGAACAACAATTGAAGTTTGGCGTCCTCCATGATGACGGCCTCCCTCGGGGCGATCGTTGCGGACGATTTAGGATTTTCACTTTTCACGTTCTGCGTCTATCAACAAATCATCGCCAGTGCGAAAATTTTCAAAGCGACGAAATGAACCGCATGGTAATTTGATGAAAGTAAGCCCTCTGGCCGGAAAGCCTGTCGATCAATCAAGACTCGTCGATCTGACTCGATTGGTCACCGCGTATTTCACCGGATGGCCCGACCCCGGCGTGGCCGCGCAGCGGGTCGCGTTCGGAACTTCGGGGCATCGCGGCTCGTCGTTCGACCTGAGCTTCAACGAGGCGCACATCCTGGCGATAAGCCAGGCAATCTGTCTCTACCGGATACAGCACAATATCAACGGGCCGCTCTATCTCGGGATGGATACCCATGCGCTCTCAGTACCGGCGTTCGCGAGCGCGCTCGAAGTGCTGGCCGCGAACAACGTCGAGACGATGGTCGATAGCGCGGGCGGCTATACGCCGACGCCGGCTATTTCGCACGCGATCCTGACCTACAATCGCGGCCGCAAGAGCGGCTTCGCGGACGGGATCGTGATCACGCCGTCGCACAATCCGCCCGAAGATGGCGGCTTCAAATACAATCCACCGAATGGCGGACCGGCCGACACCGAGATCACCAAATGGATCGAGAACACGGCCAACGAATTTCTGAAAGACGATCTCGCAGGCGTGCTCCGTGTTCCGTATGAGCTGGCGCGTACCTCATCGACGATTCACAAGCACGATTACATCAGCGCGTACGTCGCCGATCTTGGCAACGTGGTCGACATGGAAGCGATTCGCGGCGCGGGCGTGAAGCTTGGAATCGATCCGCTCGGCGGGGCCGCGGTGGATTACTGGCCGGCGGTGATCGAGAAATACAAAATTCAGGCGACTGTGGTAAGCGACGTAGTCGATCCGACCTTTCGGTTCATGACTGCCGACTATGACGGGAAAATTCGGATGGACTGCTCGTCGCCGTATGCGATGACGCGGCTGCTCGCGATACGGGATCGCTTCGACGTCGCGTTTGCCAATGACACCGACGCCGATCGGCACGGAATAGTCACTCGCTCGGCCGGACTGATGAATCCGAAT
>JBGPNU010000253.1:0-5331 GCA_041487675.1 Binatus sp. (SeqCode) | reverse complement strand
TGCTCGGTGCGTTCGCCGGCGTCGAAAGCGGCAGCCCGGGCGCGGTGGAAGGCGGCCGCTGGATGCATCGGACGCTCGCGGCGCGCGGTCTCACAATCGCCGCCGGCTCGAGCGAGATTCAGCACAACATCATCGGCGAGCGGGTCCTGAAATTGCCCAAGGGCTAGGCAGGGGAAGATGAGGATTTCAGATCCCGAAACCTCACGCAGGTTTCGGACTTCCCGTCGGTAAAGATTAAGATGCGGCCTGACGGCCTGTTAGAAGTATGAACGAGGAGAGGAGAAATCCTACCTTGGGTGCAGGGGCTGGCCCCTGCAATTCGTCTTACGGACCCGGCGGGCGCGGCGCGAGCATCGCGTATTCGATCGTGGACTCGGCGCTTGGCCGCTTGCTCGTCGCGGGCACGAGCCACGGGCTTTGTTTCGCCGCGCTGGGCGACTCGGATCGCGCGATCGTCTCCGAGCTTCGCGCCGATTATCCGAAAGCCTCGATTCGCCGCGACGTCTCGGTCGCAGGCGGGTGGGCGCGAGCGATCGCGAAGTATCTCCAACCCGACTCCAGAAGTGCCGGGCGCTCGGCGATGCTGAAATTGCCGCTCGATATCCGCGGCACCCCGTTTCAACGGAACGTATGGGAGCAACTGCGCGCCATACCACGCGGCGAAACGCGCTCGTACACCGAAATCGCGCGACGAATCGGACGGCCGCGCGCCGCTCGCGCCGTCGGCACTGCCAATGGCGCAAATCCGGTCTCGATCGTCATCCCATGCCATCGCGCGCTCCGCGCCTCGGGTCAGCTCGGGGGTTACCGATGGGGCCTCGAACGGAAACGCCGTCTGCTCGAACTCGAAGCGATGCGCCGATAACCTCTGCTCGGCATGAGTTTGGCGTGGCGCCGCCGGTTGCTTATCATTTTCTCCGCACGTAGCATCGCCGCTCTTGGGGCGGAGGCGCGACATGAAGCTCAGCGAGATCGATCTAACCAACCTCGATACTTTTGTCCGCGGTGAACAGTACGAAGCGTGGCGCGTTCTCCGCGCGGAGGCGCCCGTCTTCTGGCATGAGCGCAAGTCTGGCGCTGGCTTCTGGTCGATCACGCGCTACGACGACGCGCTCAAGGTCTATCACGACCCCGACACCTACAGTTCGGAGCGCGGCGTATCGCTGGTGTTCAGCGCCGCCGGCGCCAGTGAGGAGCAGTCCGGGTTTGGCCAGATGATGATCATGACCGACCCTCCCCGTCACGGGAAAATCCGCTCGCTGATTAATCGGCGCCTGACCCCGCGCGCGGTCAACGAATTCGAGCCGCACATCCGCCAGATTACGACCGAGGTAATCGACGCGGTGATTGAGAGGGGCGAATGCGATTTCGTCGTGGACATCGCCGGCCGGCTCCCGACCGCGGTCATCTGCGACATGATGGGTATCCCGCGCGAATATTGGGACGTGATGTTTGCGCTGGGAAATCAATCGATTGGCACCGACGATCCCGAGTATCAGCAGGGCCGCACCGCCGCGGAAACCGGCGGAGCCGCCGAGGCGCAAATCTTCAGCTACTTCTCGAAGTGGATCGACGAGCGGCGCAAACGTCCCGGCGACGACTTGATCAGCGCGTTCCTTCAAGGCGATGTTGACGGCGCAAAACTCACCGACCTCGAGGTCCTCTTCAATTGCTTCCTGCTTATCATCGGCGGCCAGGAAACCACCCGCAATGCCACCTCCGGCGGAATCCTCGCGCTGGTGGAAAACCCCGCCGAGCGCATCAAGCTCAAGAACGATCCGTCGCTGTTAACGGTCGCGATGGAGGAATTTCTGCGCTGGACCAGTCCCGTCACGCACATCATGCGGGTGGCGAAAAAGGACGGCGAAATCCGGGGGCAGCCGATTCGCAGCGGTGACAAGGTCGTTATCTGGAACGCGTCGGCGAATCGCGACGAGTCGGTTTTTCCCCATCCTGACGTTTTCGACATCGCGCGAATGCCAAACGATCATCTTGCCTTCGGCCACGGCGAGCATTTTTGCATCGGCGCAAACCTCGCGCGGCTCGAGCTGCGGGTGATGATCGAAGAAGTGATGCGCCGGATGCCGGATCTCGAACTCGCCGGACCGGTCGAGCGTTTGCGCTCCAACTTCGTCGCGGGTATCAAGCACATGCCGGTGCGATTTTCGGCAAATCGCGCGAATCAGCGTAGTCTGTGAAATCTGCGGCTTCTCTTCAGTCCGCTGCCACCTGCGCGGTGGTCTCGAGCGGTTGGGCAACGCGCTCAACGGCGCGGGCGCGGGCTTTCTGATGATAGAGCGAGAGGTCGGCATGGCGGGTTTCCCACCAGTAGCGGATCGTGCTGCCGGACCAGTTATTGGTGATGCGGCCGTCTTCGGTTTTGTACCAGCTCTTGCCGGTCGCGGCCCACACCGTCCGCCGCAGCTCCCGCTGCACGCGAGCGTCGAAGGACTCCATCACGTCGCGGCTCAGATCGATCGATGCAAGCCCGCGCGAATCCATCTGCTCCAGGCATCCGAGAATGTAATTGGTCTGGCACTCGATCATGAAGATGATCGAGTTGTGCCCCAGATTGGTATTCGGCCCGTACATCAGGAACAAGTTCGGAAATCCCGCAACCGTTATCCCGAGGTAGGCTCTCGCGGCGCCATGCCATTCTTCATGAAGCGAGCGTCCGCCGACGCCGTTTATCGCCATCGGCGCCAGGAACGAAGTGGATTGGAAGCCGGTCGCCAGAATGATCACGTCGGCCGGGATCGTGCGCTCGTCCCTGGTGACGATCGCATTTTCGGTCACGCGATCGATCGGGCTCAAGACCACTTCCACATTCTCGCGGTTGAGCGCCGGAAAGTAATCGTCTGAGATCAGCATCCGCTTGCCGCCGAACGGATAGTCAGGAATCTGCGACTCCTGGAGCTTGGGATCGTTGAGGGTCGAGCGCATGTAATCCTCGGCCATCTTCTGCGTGCGATCCACGAAGAACTTGACGCGGCGGAAGATCGGCCAATTGATCTCGTGCAGGAAATAGATGAACCAGCGATACGCGAGCGCGAGCAGGCGATGGCGCGTGAAGCGCTGCTTCTCGGCCTGCGTGTATGCGCGATCGCCGCGCGGCACCATCCAGTTCGCGCTGCGCTGGAAGATGCTCAGCTTGCGAACCTTGGGCGCGATCACGGGGATGAACTGGATCGCGCTCGCGGCGTTGCCGACCACCGCGACGTTCAGGCCGGTCAGATCGACGTCGTGACGCCATCGCGCGGAATGAAACGACACACCCTTGAAATTCTCGAGGCCTTCGATTTTCGGAATGAAGGGACGGTTGAGCTGACCGGTTCCGCTCACCAGCACCTCGGCGACAATCTCCTCGCCGCTCGCGGTCTTCAGGCGCCAAACGCTCTCCTCCGCGTCCCAGCGCGCGCCCGCGATCTCGGTGTTGAAGCGGATGTGGCGCGCGAGATCGTACTTGCGCGCGCAACTCTCCATGTACTCCAGAATTTCCGATTGCGGCGCCCACTTCCGCGACCAGTCGGTCTTTTGCTCGAACGAGAAGCAATACGAAAATGCGGGCACGTCGCAGCACGCGCCCGGGTAAGTGTTGTCGCGCCAGGTGCCGCCGATGCGGCCCGTTTTCTCGAAGATCGTGAAACTGTCGACACCGCGCTTCTTGAGTTGAATAGCGAGGCACAACCCCGCGAAGCCGGAACCGATAATCGCGATACGCCGTGAGCCGTCAGCGGAATTAATCATTGAAATAATTATTACTTAGGATCCCGGGGGAATATCAAACGCCTTACGAAATTCCCTGGATTGGCGAAGCCCAGCGCGAGAATACTGTATCCGCGATTTTCTCAAGCGCGGGGGTGAACTCCGCCGCACGCGCGATCATCTTATCGGGTGCGATCTTCTCCCGATCCAGGTCCTTCGCGAACGCTGCCGCCATCGCGGCGACTCCGTCGCGGGTTACCTCGAAATGAAACTGGAAGCCCCACGCCTTGTCGCCGTAGCGAAACGCCTGGCACGGAGTCTTCTCCGATGATGCGAGCGACACCGCACCGGCCGGCAGCTCGAAAATATCGCCGTGCCAATGAAACGGCGTGAGCGTCTCGGGCAAATCGCAGCAGAGACGGTCTTGCTTCGCGGCGGCCTCGAGCCGGATCGGATGCCATCCGATTTCCTTGCCGTTCGGATTGCGCTCAACTTTTGCACCGAGCGTGGCCGCAAGAATCTGCGCGCCCAGGCATATCCCAAGCACCGGGAGATTTCGCTTCATCGAATCTTCGATCAGCGCCATCTCGTCGCGTAGCCACGGATATCGGTCGCTCTGATAGACACCCATCGGCCCGCCCATGACGATCAAGCCGCCCGCGTCCTTCATGTCATCCGGCACCCGCTGGCCCTCATGGACCCGCACGTATTGCCAGGCGAGCGCGGCACCTTCGAGCGCATCGGCGATGGTGCCGAGATTCTCTACCGGGTGATGTTGCAGCACGTAAATCTTCGCCATTTGAGTGTCTCTTCAAGAGCCGTCAGAGCAGCGTGCCGCGGCGGATGCGGCCGAGATGAGTATAGGCGCGCTGCGTCGCGACGCGTCCGCGCGAGGTGCGTGCGATAAATCCCTCCTGCAGCATGTACGGCTCGTACACTTCCTCGATCGTGTCGGATTCCTCGCCAACCGCCGCGGCCAGGCTCTCGACGCCGACCGGTCCGCCGTCGAACTTGTCGATTATCGCGCCGAGGATCGAACGGTCCATCTTGTCGAATCCAGCCGTGTCGATTTCGAGCAGGTCGAGAGCGGCCAACGCGATGTCCCGGGTGACGACTGCCGCCTCGTTCACCTGTGCGAAGTCGCGCACGCGTCGTAGCAGCCGATTTGCGATTCTCGGCGTTCCGCGCGAGCGCGATGCCAACTCTTCCGCGCCGCTTTCTTCGATCGCGACCTTGAGCAGGGCCGCCGAGCGGCGAACGATCTCGGTCAATTCGGCGCGATCGTAGAAGTCCAGATGGAAATGCTGGCCGAACCGGTCTCGCAGCGGCGAACTCAGCAGCCCCGAGCGCGTGGTCGCGCCCACCAGCGTGAACGGATTGACCGAGAGTTTCATCGTGCGCGCGCCCATCCCTTCGCCCACCACAATGTGAAATTCGAAATCCTCCATCGCCGAGTAGAGCCGTTCCTCGACCACCCGCTGGAGACGATGAATCTCATCGATAAACAGGACGTCGTGCTGTTCGAGATTATTTACGATTGCCGCGAGGTCGGCGGCACGCTCGATCGCGGGCCCCGAGGTTACGTGCAGGTTCACGCCGAGTTCCCGCGCGATAATATGCGCGAGC
>JBGPNU010000252.1:0-5342 GCA_041487675.1 Binatus sp. (SeqCode) | reverse complement strand
CTGACCTTATTGCCGCCGCAAGAACCCTCTTCTCACGCATCAAGATTCCCCTCCCGGATAACCGCGCAAATTGCGTGCGGTCGCATCGTACACGCTCGCAATTTGTGCGGCAAGGATGGACTTCGCTCCAAGTTCGGTATTTCTCCTGATCATACGCTTGGGTGTTCTGATCTTTATCCAGAGGTTCAAGCAAGACGATGGACATCAACACAAATCCACAACCGGTCAACCGCGCCTACAGCTTGGTCAGCATTCTGTGGCTGCTCGCGTTGGCGGTTGCGATCGCGCTACTTGCATTTGCCGCGTCACGCCTGCCGTACTTTCCGACCGACGTCGCGATCGCGCGGGCAATGCAGTCGCGCGTTCCAATGGCGGTCTGGGCAGCGACGTGGATAACGGCAACCGCGGAAAAACCGTGGTGGCTTGTTCTACTTGCTCTGACCGCCGCGGTTGCCTGGTTGATCAGCGGAAGGCGCGCGGCGCTGCTCGCGATTCCAATCTTCTTCGGTCTGTTCCTTTTCGGAATCTGGCTGAGCCCGCGTGTCGCCCAGCCGCGGCCATCGCCTGCACTTATAAGAGTGATCGGGAACCCGAAGGGCTATGCGTTCCCTTCCATTTTTGGACTCATCTACGCGGCCACCTTCGGATATATCGGCTTGCTCGCGGCCCGGCGATCGCGGCGCGTATCGGCCATCGTGATCCCAATCTTGGCGGCTGGCGCGCTGATTTTGGGCGCCTGCGCCAGGATCGTGCTCGGCGCGCACTGGCCGAGCGACATCTGGGTCGCCTATCTCATGGGGCTTTTCTGGATTGGACTCCTGATGCCGTTATCAGCCACGACAGGATCGATCGTGCGGACCAGCAAGCGGAAGATCTCGAGCCGACCCGGAGCGGCCGCGTCTTTACTGCCAACCACAAATTTCAAAAAAGCGAACGGTGCGGCATCGCTAGTCTCGCCGAGCGATGAACCGCGCTTGCGCGATCTTGCCGGCGCGTGACAGCTCGCCGAGGAAGCGGAACCCATCGGTGAGCGTTTGCAGCAGGTCAGTGCGGAACCCGACCGTCCGCAATACATCATATGTGAGCTGCATCTCGATCATGTTCAGATACAAATCGACATAGGAAGGAAAGCGGCCGGTGTCTTCGGCGACGCGCACTTCGCATCCGCTTGCTCCGAGCAGACTGACGTAGCCCGCAATGTCCTCGACATTGGCGAACGTCATCATGCCTAGAAAACGCTGGGCCTCGGAGTCAGTTAGTCCCGCGGACCCCTCAACCCAGTCAGTGAATGCAATAATTCCTCCGGGACGAACCGTCCGCGCCGCCTCTGCAATCAACTTCGGTTTGTCCGCCACATAGCACCAGGCGTCTTCGCTCCATACGAAATCCGCGCTGGCCGCGGGCAGGCCGCTCTGACACGCATCGGCGAGCACGAACCGGACTCGATCGTCCAAACCTTCCTCGCGGGTTAGCCGCCGCCCCCGCTCCACCACGGTTTCGGTTGCATCGACGCCGACCATCGAGGCTACCTTGCGAGACCGCACCAGGAAGCGCATTCCCGCGCCGTTGCAGCAACCGAGATCGATTCCGCTGAGCCCGGCGCCGATTGCGGCCCGATCCGCCAGATCGATCGACGCCTTCATTCCTCCAATGTGAATTTGCTGTCCAAACAGGAGCTGCATGAAATCGCCCTGCGCACTGTTATAGAGCGAAGTGACCTCCGCCAACCCGACACCGTTGATTGACTTCACGATTTCCTCCTGCTGGTTGGCCTCAGAGCCGCGTTCCCGGAGCGGTCAGAACGGTTTTCGCGCTCGCACAAAAGCACTCATGAACTTGCCGTCCGCCATCTGGGCGATTTTCTCCAGGTCTTCATTTTTCGCAAGAAATCCCTTTGCGTCAGCCGCCGTGTAGATCCGCGTCGGTTCTACCTCGATCTGTTCGAATCCCGCCGTGGCCAGCTTCGATTGGTATTCCGATTCCTCCAGCGCACCCGCGATGCATCCGGCCCACAACTCGACGCGACGACGAATTTCCGCCGGCATCTCACCACGCACCACAATGTCCGAAACCGCGAATCGTCCTCCTGGTTTCAGCACGCGAAACGCTTCGCTCAGCACCCGATCTTTGTCGGCTGAGAGATTGATCACGCAGTTCGAGATGATCACATCCACCGAATTGTCAGGCAGCGGAATGTGCTCGATCTCGCCTTTGAGGAATTCGACATTCTGGACACCCGATTTGCGCTGGTTCTCGCGCGCAAGGGCGAGCATCTCGTCAGTCATGTCGAGCCCGTACGCCTTGCCCGCCGGCCCCACTCTTCGCGCGGAGAGCAGCACGTCGATTCCGCCACCCGATCCCAGGTCGAGCACGGTTTCGCCCGGCTTCAGCTCGGCGAGCGCGGTAGGATTCCCGCATCCAAGCGACGCTGCGACCGCCTCGGCGGGAAGCGCTGCGGTCTCGCCGTCGCCGTAAAGATTCGAAGTGATCGGATTTCCAGCGGGCGCCGCCGAACCGCAGCATGCGCCGCTCTGATTCGCGACTCGCAGCGCCGCTTGCGCATACTCCTCTCTGACCTTTTCCTTGATTGATGTACTACTCATCGTGACCTCCGTGCCTGCCCGCGAATCGCGGGAAGATGATTGCAAAGATGATTGACGACTCCAATGGGTTTTCTCGGCAGCTCGGCCATATCACTGCTTCCGCTTGACGAGCTGTGCATCATTCGACGCGCCCAGCTTTTTGTGCAGATCGGCGCAACAATCCTCGGTCATAAACCGGATCAACTTGGCGGTTTTCGGCCAATCGACAGCGTAGTAGATGAATCTGCCCGAGCGTTGCGCGGTGAGAAGCCCGCATCGGGCGAGCGCGTCGAGGTGATGGGACAGCGTCGATCCCGGCATCTTGATTCGGCGCTTGATCTCCTCGACGCAGTTGCCCTGCGGCCCGGCGCGAACCAGTAGCCGGAAGATCTCGAGCCGACCCTGCTGCCCGAGTGCGCTGAACTGCTCGACGTAAGGTACCATTACGACCTTTCTAGTATCATCGAAATAAGATCGACGCAAGAGCCCGCAAGCGCGTGCAGCGATGCGGTTGCGCGAGAGTCGGCGGCTACGCTCGGGAGTGAATCCGGTAGCCCCGACGCAGCCACGTGCTCGAGCCGTGCCAGCTCAATGCGGAAATTCGACCATCACTTTGGCGCGCGAGCCGGGGCGTTTTAGCGCGGCGAACATCTCGGGCACCTGGCCGACTTCGATCACGTCGGTGATCATCGGGGTCGCATCGATCGCGCCCGACGCGAGCGCGTCGATAGTCTGCTGGAATTCGGCGCGGCTGTAGGCGAGCGCAAAATCTATGCTCACTTCCTTCATGACGCAGCTCAGCGGGTAGATGCTGTCGGACTCCATGCACACTCCGATCACGACCACCCGCCCATGTCTGCCGACCATCGCGATTGCCGAGCCGAGCGTCGATTTGACCCCGATGCATTCGAAGACAATTTCCGGCGCGCGTCCGGTTATCGATCGCACCTTGTCGGCGGGATCCTCCTTGCTCGGATTTACCACCGCGGTCGCGCCGAGCTTCATCGCAAGCGCCGTGCGTCCGGGTGCGAGCTCCGACACCACCACCGCGCCCGCGCCCCTGGCTTTGGCCCATAGCAGTGTCGAGAGACCGATCGGCCCGGCGCCCATCACGACGCATCCCATTCCGGGTTTCAGCGCCGAGCGATTCACGCCGTGGAGTCCAACCGACAGCGGCTCGACCAGCGCGCCGGCGCGGGAGCTGACGTTCGCGGGGAGTTTCAGCAAACTTCCCGCGCCGCAGACCACGTACTCCGCGTATGCGCCGGGGAGCTGCCCGAGGCCAAGCCCGAGAATCTTCGAACAGTGCATCGCGTCGTCGCGCACGCACGGATCGCAGACGCCGCAGACGATGTACGGGAGCGAGGTCACCCGATCGCCGAGCCGGTAGCCTTGCACGCCGGCCCCCAGTTCATGAATCTCGCCGCAGAACTCGTGGCCCATCACGGTATCGGGCGGCATCCCGATTCCGTACTGCACGGCGTGCAGATCGGAGCCGCAGATTCCGCAGTTGTGCACCTTGAGCACGACCTGGCCGTCGCCGGCTCTTGGATTTGGCACCTCGATCACCGCCATCTCATCTTGTTTCTTGAACACCGCTGCTTTCATCGCAACCCTGCCTCTTTACGTGCGCGCGCCGGTCAGGCGGCAGCCGCGCGCCGCTGCTGAATCAGTTCTATTTTGTAACCGTTGGGATCCTCGATGAACGCGATAGGCGTGGCGCCGTGCTTCATCGGGCCCGGCTCGCGGACGACGTTTACCCCATTTTGCTTGAGGTCGGCGCAGGTCTGGTAGATATCATCGACGCCGAGCGCGACATGCCCGTAGGCGTTGCCCAGATCGTACTTCGAGGTGTTCCAATTCCAGGTCAACTCGATAACCGCGGTTTCGTCCTCGCCGCCGTAACCGACAAAGGCGAGCGTGAACTCGCCGCCCGGGAAGTCGTGCTTGCGCAGCAGTTTCATCCCAAGCTGGCCGCAGTAGAACTTGAGCGATTCGTCGAGGTTGTTCACCCGGAGCATCGTGTGCAGAAGCCGCATCGGATTATCCCTTTGGTTTGCCGGCGCCGCGCGCCCGTTTCGAGTCGATAGCCTTCTTCAGCTCGCTCTGGATACCCGCGAACACTTCCTCGGTCGGTGCGATTCCGGCGGCCTTCATCTTCTCCACCAGTTCCCATCGCTCGAGCCCGAGCATCGCCTTGGCCTCGTGCTCGTGGATGCGCCTCACGCGGACCAGTTCCAGGATCGCAAGCTCGCGCACCCGCGCCGCGAAATCAGGCTCGGGAAATTGTGCGTCAAAGAGGTCGTCGGGCAGGTCGAGTTTGAGATTCATTGTTTTGTGGTTCCACGGATCGGATTTCGACTGTCCGCAATCGCGAAAGTATTGTCAAACGGCAGGGGCCAGCCCCTGCACCTGAGTCAGGAGAAGACGGTGGACACGGAAAAGAATCCGAAACCTCACGCATCGCCCCCGGCGCATGGTTTCGGACTTCCCGTTGGGAAAGACAAAGATGGGGGCTTCGCCCTGTTAGAAGTATGAGTGAGGAAAGGAGAAATCCTGCCCTTTGCAGAGCGCGGTCGGATTGTTTTAAGTTCAGGCGCGATACGGCCAGTAGAACACCTCGATACCGGGGCAGGCCTGGACGTCGGGCCGTCCCAGGGAGCTAGCGATGGATTTCAATTTCAATCCCGAAGACGAAGCGTTCCGCGCGGAGTTTCGCGCCTGGCTCGACGCCAACAAACAGTTCGCGCCGCGCTCGCG
>JBGPNU010000251.1:0-5350 GCA_041487675.1 Binatus sp. (SeqCode) | reverse complement strand
GGGCGCGGACCGATTGCGAGAAATCCTGCTGGTCACCGAGCCCAGGTCGCGGCGCGCCCTGATCCTGGGTCTCCTCGGATATCCCGATCAGGCTGCGCAGGCGGACCGCGAGGGCCTCGCCTATTCGCGCCAAACCCGCATCCCGCTTGCAATTGGGATCGCCGAGTTCTTCTCCGCCCAGCTACACTACTGCATCCGGGACGTTGGAAAAGTCCGCGAGCGCAGCGAGACTGCGCTGCGCATCGCGAACGAGAACGGAATCTTGCAGCTCTCCGGTTACGCCGCGGCATTCGTGGGGTGGGTCGAGGCGTTGCAGGGCGACGCAGCCAAAGGCGTCAAAGAAATCCAGCGTGCTTTGGAAGTGATTGACCTTGCCGGGGCCAAAATCCGCACCATGCAGAACGCGCTGCTGATTGAATGCCATCTGAGGCACGGCGATATCGAAGAGGGCCTCGCGGTGGCCTCGGACGCACTGGCCCACGCGGACAGCACTGGCGAACGATACTGCGCATCCGAACTCAACCGGCTCAACGGCGAACTGCTGCTGAGGCAGGGACCGTCGCATCAATCGGCGGCTGAATCCGCTTTTCGCACCGCGATCGAGGTGGCGCGCGCTCAACAGGCGCGATGGTGGGAGCTGCGCGCAACGGTGAGCCTCGCGCGGCTACTGCTCGATACAGGCCGCCGCGACGATGCGCGCGCGATGCTCGCGGAAATCTACGGCTGGTTCACCGAGGGCTTCGACACCCCCGACCTGAAGGACGCGAAAGCGCTGCTCGTCGAGCTGAACGGGTAACCGCGTGAGACGGCAACCGATGACGAGAACCCGCAAACTGATTCTGCCGGCCGCGATTGTCGCCGGTGCGATCGCGCTCGGGGTGGGATGCACGTCGCACGAGGAGATCAGCCAAACGATGCCGCCCTATGCCTCAATCTCGGATGAAGCGCGCGATCCAGCGAGCGCACCTTCGCCAGCCGCCAACTCAAACGCCGGCGATTCCGGCGGAGTCATGAGTACGATCGGCGATGTAATCACGTGGCCGTTCCGAGCGCTCGGAGACGCTTTCGCTACGAAGTAGCGTTCCGTTCCCGACGCTTGCCCCGCGCGCGCTCGTGACGAATCCGGAGGTTCGGAAAAAACCAGAATTCCTGAAACCTCACGCAGGTTTCAGACTTCCCTTCGGGAAGATAAATAAGGATGCGGGCTTCGCCCTTGAGAAGGGTGAATGAGAAAATGACAAATCTCTTCAACAGGTGCAGGGGCTGGCCCCTGCAAACCTGCGTGAGGTTTCAGGAATGAAAAATCCAGCGAAACCGAAATTTGATTTGTATTTTTTAATCATCGCGCCAGTGCGCGGCTGACCGCCTCCGGCGCGCGCGCGATCACGGTCAAATAAATGCGCGCCGTTCTGTCCGGCGTTCTGCGATGCTGCTCCCAATCCTGCACAGCGTCGATGGCGAACCCGAACCGCCGGGAAAACTCCGATTGAGAGCATTTCAGTTGCTTCCTCAACTTCTTGACATCGACGTCGTCCGGCACATGCACCACGAAGCCATCGGTGATTTCACCGCGCACAATAGCGCGAGCTTCTCTGGCCGCCTTGATGAGCCTGGTTCCAATCTTAGACATGACGCTTCACTCTCTTCCTGTACTCCCGAACGATATCGCCCGTGCCTACAGGAATTACACCGGCAGAGGTAGTATCGCGCGCTGTTGTAATAGAGGCCAGTGCCGGCGTTAGATCCGGGATTCTTCGCTGCGCTCAGGATGACACAAAAAAAGCTCCTCTCCTCACTCATACTTCTAACAGGCCGTCAGGCCGCATCTGCCAGACAGGAAGCGCGAAACCCAGTTTGGGTTTCGCATCTGGATCTTCTCTTCATCATGACGCGAGGCGGCCGTCTGCTTCTTCCGCGGTTGGCGCCGTTGCTATTCGCGTGGTTGCGGGTTGGCTTGCCGGCGCCAAATCCCGGCCTTCGCGCCAGGCATTAAAGCGTTCGAGGAACGCTTCCATGTACGTGTAGAAGACCGGCGTGATGTAGAGCGTCAGGAACTGCGAGAAGAACAGTCCGCCGACGACGGCCACCCCGAGTGGGCGGCGAGCCTCTGCGCCGGCGCCGAGTCCGATCGCGATTGGCAGGGTGCCCATCAGCGCCGCCATCGTGGTCATCATGATTGGCCGGAAGCGGACGATGCATCCCTCGAAGATTGCCTCGGTTGGTGACTTGCCTTCGGTGCGCTGAGCGTCGAGTGCGAAGTCGATCATCATGATCGCGTTTTTCTTGACCAGGCCGACCAGCATGATCACGCCGACGAATGCGAACAGATCGAGTTCCATTCCAAAGACCCACAGCGTGAGCAACGCGCCGAATCCCGCAGACGGCAGTCCCGACAGAATCGTGATCGGATGGATGAAGCTTTCGTAGAGCACGCCCAGGACCAGGTAGATGACCAGGATGGTCATCAGCAGCAGCATCCCAAGCCCGCCGAGCGAGGATTCGAACGCCTGCGCGGTTCCCTGGAAGCCGGTGCTGATGGAATCGGGCAGAGTCGCGGCCGAGAGCTTTTTGACTTCCGCCAGCGCCTTGCCGAGCGAAACGCCCGGCGCGACGTCGAACGAAATGGTCGCCGAGGGAAGCTGCCCCGAATGGTTGATCTGCAACGGCCCGAGCGATCGGGTGAACTTCACCACGGTGTCGAGCGGTACAAGTTGCCCGCCCGATGAGCGAACATAGAGGAGCGAGAGCGTCGATGGACCGGATTGATACTGCGGCAGGACCTCCATGATCACCCAGTACTCGTTGTTGGGCGCGTAAATCGTCGAGACCTGACGCGAGCCATAGGCGTCGTAGAGCGCTTCCTCGATAGTCTGCGCCGATATGCCGAGTGCGTTCGCCTTGTCGCGATCGATATCCACCGTGACCTGGGGATTTTCGACCTGCAGATCGCTGTTGACGCCGCGCAGATCCGGCAACAGGCGCAATTTCGATTCGAGCAGTGGCGCGTATTTGTACAGCGTCGCGGTATTGGGGCTCTGCAGAGTCATCTGGTACATGCTGCGCGTGAATTGTGCGCCGATTCGGATCGGCGGTGGATTCTGCAGAAAGACCCGCAAACCAGGTACGCTGTTCAACAGCGGCCGCCACTTCGTAATCAACTGATCGACGCTGAGTTTGCGCTCCGAGCTCGGCTTCAGATGCAGAAATATAATGCCCGAATTGGTGGCGCCGCCCGGGCCGCCCGATCCAACGCTGACGAAGTAGCTGCGGATGTTCGGATCATCTTTGATCAGGCTGGCGGCGGCGAGTTGATGCTCGACCATCGAATCGTAGGAAATTCCCTGCGCGGCGAGCGTGAAAATAATCAGCTGGTCGGCGTCTTCGGAGGGCAGGAAGCCCTTGGGAATCGCGTAGAACATGTACATCGTCGCTAGCAGCAGCACGCCCGAGAAGTACATGGTGCCGCGCCGGTGTCGGAGCACCCACGCGAGGCTGCGCTGGTAAGCGTCGAGCATCCGGTCGAAGTAGCGCTCGGTCACGGCGTAAAGATGGCCGTGGCGCTCGCTCTTGGGCGGACGCAGGAAGCGCGAGCATAGCATCGGGGTCAGAGTCAACGACACGAAGCCGGAGACCAGAATCGCGGCGCCGATCGTGACGGCGAACTCATGCAGCAGCCGCCCGAGGATTCCGCCCATGAACAGCACCGGGATGAAAACCGCGGCCAGCGAGAACGTCATCGACAGAATCGTGAAGCCGATTTCAGCCGCGCCGTCGAGCGACGCCGTCAGCATGTCCTTGCCCATCTCCATGTGGCGCACGATGTTCTCGAGCATGACGATCGCATCGTCAACCACGAATCCGACCGCGAGCGTAATCGCCATCAGCGAGAGATTGTCGAGCGAGTAGTCGAGCGCCCACATCACGGCGAAGGTGCCGATGATGGACATCGGCAGCGCGAGACTCGGAATGATGGTCGCCGACAGGTTGCGCAAGAATACAAAGATCACCATCACGACCAGGAAAATGGTGAGCAGCAGCGTGAACTGCACGTCGTTGACCGATGCGCGAATGGTCTCCGCATGGTCTCCGAGCGTGTTGATATGGAGCGCGGCCGGCACTTCCGCCCGGAACGCCGGAAGCAGCCGCAACACGTTGTCCACGACCTGGACCGTGTTGGTGCCCGGTTGACGTTGAACCGCGAGCACCACCGAGCGCTCGCCGTTCGACCATCCCGCGGTCTTGTCGTTCTGCACGCTGTCGAGCACGCGGCCGACATCCTCGATCCGGACCGGCGATCCGTTTTGATAAGCGACGATCAACGGCCGGTACGCCGCCGCGTTGGTCAACTGGCCGTGGGCCTGGACCGTGAACGCCTGATGCGCCCCGTAGAGTGTGCCGGTCGGCATATCGACGTTGGCGTCTTGGATCGCCTGCGAGACCTCGTTGATGCCGATGCCGCGGGTCGCGAGCGCCTTGGGGTCGAGCTGAATCCGCACCGCGTATTTCTGCGAGCCGTAAACCTGAACCTGCGCGACGCCGCTGATCATCGAGATGCGCTCGGCGAGGTACGTCTCAGCGTACTCATCGACCTGCGAAATCGGCATCGTCTTCGAGCTGAGCCCAAGGTAAAGGATCGGCTGGTCGGCAGGATTGACTTTGCGATACGACGGCGGACTCGGCATCCCTTGCGGCAGTTGCGCCTGCGTCCCGGCGATCGCGGCCTGCACGTCCTGCGCGGCGGCGTCGATATTGCGGCTAAGATCGAACTGCAGAGTTACGTTGGTCGAGCCTTGGATATTGCTCGAGGTCATCGAATCGAGCCCGGCGATGGTCGAGAATTGCTTTTCAAGCGGGGTTGCAACCGACGACGCCATCGTCTCCGGACTCGCACCGGGCAGGCTCGCCCCCACGACGATGGTCGGGAAATCGACATTGGGCAGGTCATTCACCGGCAGCAAGCGATACGCCATCAATCCGAACAGTACGATCGCGAGCGAGCTCAGCGTCGTCATCACGGGGCGGCGGATGAACGGTTGCGCGATATTCATGACGCGACCCCGTTGTCGGTGCCGAGCCCGCTCTTGATGGTCACTTTCGCGCCGGGAATCAGTCTGAGTTGCCCGTCGGTCACGACCGTCTCGCCGGCTTTAAGTCCGCTGGTGACGACGGTCTGGTTGTCGAGCGACTCGCCGACGACGATTTGCCGCATCTCGACTTTCATCCCCGGCTGCACGACGAAAACGTGAGAACCTTCCTGTCCGCTCTGAACCGCCTCCGACGGCACCAGGATCGCATCGTAGCGCTGGTTCAGTATCAGCGTCGTGTTGACGAATTCGCCCGGCCACAGCCG
>JBGPNU010000250.1:0-5352 GCA_041487675.1 Binatus sp. (SeqCode) | reverse complement strand
GTGCGCAGGTTGATTTCACCAGTTTACCAAAGCATCGGCGCGCGACAAGGTAAAACTGCCCGCAGATTTGGCTCGGGCAGCCGGCATGGATTGACTTTTCAGAAACGCTTCTGATAGCCCGTTTACCAGGACTTTGCCGCGGGTATTTTTTGGCGCGATTTCCGCGCCACTGCAAAACTCATAGCAGCGCGAGGTCGGGAGGCCGTCGATGGGAGCAGTGCATATCAAGGATGAAGAGCGGGTCGGTTCGGAAGCTAAATATAAACTCGAACCTTCGGTTTATCTGCAGAAGCTCTACGAGTCCGGCACCCCAGACCTCGGCTGGATGAACCAGATGGGCGAATGGGGCGTGCGCGCCAAGCCGGGTAATCTCGGACTCCGCTTGAAGGACATCGAGATCGGCAGCTACGGGATCGTCCCGGACCATGGCGGAGCGCATCGTTCGATGGCGCCGCGCGGCGCGGTGATTCCCGACGACGTGCCCTCGCTGGGCTTTACGATCAACGAAAAGGCCGAGTGCTGGGCGGACAATGTTGCCGAGCTGTACGAAGAGGCGGTCGCGCGGCAGTGGAGCTCGGCACGGGACATCCCATGGACGGAACTGAAGGCGCTCCCCGACGACCTCGAGCGCGCGATGTGCCAGCTCTGCACGTTTTTGACCGAAGTCGAGTTCATCGCGGCCGACGCGCCGACGCGATGGATGGGTCAGATGAACCACGACTTCTTCGAAGTGAAAATGTTTCTCGCGACGCAGGCGATGGACGAGGCGCGCCACATGGACGTGTTCCGCAAGCGCGCGCTCGCCAACGGCGGAGGACTCGGCAAGGCCAGTCCGATCAGCGAGCTCTCCTTGAAACGAATCTTCGACTGCCCGAGTTTCTCCGCGCAGACCGGCCGGCTGCAGTTGCTGGGCGAGGGATTCGTGCTGACGATGTTCCGCCAGGGCGAGTTTCTTGCGCCGAGCCGGGTCGATCAGGAAATCTTCCGGCGCTGCATGCAGGACGAATCGCGCCACGTCGGATTCGGCACGATGCATCTGCGCGCGCAGCTCAAGGCCAAACCGGAGGTCGCCGAAGAACTCCACGAACAGCTCGATGACGCCGAGCGGATTCTGCTCGAGACCTTCAGCGTGCCCGAGGCGGTCGAGCCGATGGCAATCCTGATGGGCGGCGGAATCAAGAACTTCGACAAGGGGATGGAGTTGCAGGGGCAGTTGTGGCGGCGGATCGTCCACGAATATCTGCAGCGATGCGACTCGGCCGGACTCGACCGGCGTCCGCGATGCATCCTGCCGACCGATTTCAACAAGCTCTTCGAAGCTGCCTGATGCCGTCGTTTCCAGACTCCGCGTGGTTTCTCACCCTCGGCCAACTGATGCAGGCCGAGGGTGAGCTTTTCAGACGGCTCGGTTATGCGGAGACGCGATTTGCGGTGCGGGTAGTTCCCAACAACACCTCGAACGGCGGCGATCAAATCGTCGGGCTGGTGATCGACGGTTATCAACTCACCGAGGCGAAACCGGTTGCCGATCTGAACGAGTACGATCCTGACTTCGTAATTTGCGGCAAGCGCGAGATCTGGGATCGAATGCTCGGCGAGATCGCGGAGCACGGCCGCCCGCAACTGCGGCATACGTTGAGTTCGCTCGCGCTGGTCGGCGAGGAATTATGGCTCGAATCGACCGATCAGTTGCGCGAGGACAAGTTCTACCGGTTCAATCAGACTCTGCAGGAACTATTGAATCTCGCCTCGAAAGTGCCCGCGTAAGCGCGCCGCGAAATCAGCCGTCGACAAGCGCGATCGACGCGAAGAAACTATAGAGTCGTTGCGGACTCAATGGGGGAAACTTCTATGACCCGTGCGAAGGTCACCAAAGATTTGAAAAGTCGAAAAAGTTCAACACCAAAAGGGTCGAGGGCCCGAAGCGGATCGGCCATACCAGAAGTTGCATTTTATTATCCTGGCATAATCTGGAATTCAGGAAACTGGATTAAGAACCTGCTGTTATTTTTTGACGGCATAGCTTTGCTTATTCCTGACTATATGGTGAATCGCGAGGAGATAATTGATCCGACGATTGCGATTCCGCTCAAGCAACGGGGCCTTTTGCGGATTCTTAAGCCTGAGAAAATCGTGGATGCATCTGCGACTCAGAAGCTCAGCGAAGCAATGGTCAACCTGATCGACTCGGGCGTCTTGGACCCGTTGTCTAAAGAAAAAACGCGATTCCACGAGCTATCGTACTCGCGACTCGGTGGGTTCGGCGATGAGAGTCTTGCCCAAGCGATATTTGAGAAACTGAAAGCCAAGGGCCTAGCCCGGAAATCTCAAGATAAGGTCTCCATTCCCATGCATCCAATGGTCCGAGCCCTCATCCTCGTCTTGCTTGCGCAAATCCTGCGGCCGCAGGGAAAAAAGTTAGGCATTGAGCTATCACCTGCCACCGACAACCCACGTCTGGTTTACGCACTTGAGGAATTGCTTTCGCTTCCAACTCAGCCGTCTACAGGACACATAGTGTCCTCAGACTTAGAAGCAGTCGGCGTCGACTTGGAGTTGGTTCCGATCGGCGAAGTTTTGGCTTTTCGTGAAGAGTACGGCTCGCAGCATCGGCGCTACGCGCGCGCGGTCCGGGAGTTCGTTTTTGAACTTGGACTCATGAAGGAGAGCGACCGAGCACGGGCGCTGGAGAGTCGTCTGGAGGAGATTCGCGACTACGCTAATGATCTCAAGAAGCTATCGCGCAAGGCGTGGAAGAAACCAGCTTCCTTTGCACTTGGCATAGTCGGCGCTGCGTGGACCCTGCACACGGGAGATCCAATTCCGGGACTGATCGGTCTCTTCACCGCGCTCCTTGCTGACAGGTCACAAGATGTCAGAATGGATGCCTATTCCTATATTTTCAGCGCTCGCGACGCCCATTGGTTTTGAAACCCTCGAAAGTGCCCGCGTAAGCTCGCCCCGAAATCACCTGGCTGCGATCCTTCGTGGTGCAGCCGTCCGCACTTCCCCCGACGGCGACAGCGGAGCCGGCCTCCTGACATGGGTGCAGGGGCTGGCCCCTGCTATAAAATCCACGCGCCGGGGACTGACACGTACGAGACGGCGTTCGCATGCGCTGCCATCACGGTTCCGAACATGATGATTGCTGAAATGATCGCTCCGAACACAAAGCCGGCGGTATTCATGCTCATTCCTCTGTTCAGGAATACGAAGGCGCGCGCAGCAGGTTACGCCCCGCTTCGATGCGAAAATTTAACAGCGGCGAGCGGTCCGCGATCAGGCGGCGGGATCGAGAACGTCCGCGCCGTCGATCAGGCCCAGCGAATCCGGCCGGCGGCTTGTTCCGTGCGGAGTGCCATGGCGGACGTCAGTCGCAAGCCCGAGTTTCTCGAGCGCGAGGATCAACATGTAACCGACGTCCGGCTGCCGCCAAGTCCATCCGAGACGCGCTGAACCGGGGCGCGCATGATGGTTGCGATGCCAGTTCTCGCCCTGGAAGAGATGCATCAGCGCGAGCCATTTGACGTTGCGGCTGGAATCCTGCCCCATGGATATTCCCGGCTCGGTATGGCACACGCTGTTGACAAAACATTGCGCGTGAAGCCCGAAGCATAAGCGGATCGCGCCCAGCCAGAAAAACGCGGCGGGGCTGAAATACAATCCACCGAGATAGGAAAGCGCCAGAATCGGGGTTTGGAACCATCGCCAGGCCCGATATGAAAGCCCGGCCAGGTCGGGGCAGTAGCGATCGACCGGCGGCTCACCCGCCTGCCACAGCCAGCGCAGATGCGCCCACCAGAAACCGCCCCAGATGGGACTCGAGATGTCGTCCGGAGTATCGGCCTTGGCGTGATGCAAGCGATGCCCGGCGGCCCAAGTGGTTGGCGCGCCCGACCCATTGAACATCGCGAAGAAAATCAGCACTCCGCGCGCCCATGGGTTAAGCGTGACCGAGCGATGCGCGATTGCGCGATGATAGCCTACTGTAGTGCCAAGGCCACCGATGAAGACCAGCACCAGCGCGCCCAGCAGCACGCGCCATCCGGGAAGCGGATAGAGCACGAATCCGATCGCGGCGGTGACATGAATCAGGCAAACCCAGAACAGAACCGGAACATCGCGTCCCGAGGCATGCCACCACGGCATCTCCCACGGAGCGGTCGTTGTCTTTTGAGTCGTGCTCGTCGTCGTAAAAGCTGCCGCCATTCCCCTCTCCAACCGTCGTATTTGCGCATACCGCCCCGCACCCGCCTGTTTGGCTGCACCGGGGATGATGCTTCAGGGTCGCCCGGAACCTGCACGCGTCGTTCGAGACGCGTCGTTCGGGACGCGTCATCCGGACGCTCTTGCGGGCGGCCGCCAGCATCAGCACATTCTCACTTTTCACCGGGATCCTTCGGGTCAAAGGCTGGAGCGCAATGTGCTTGCCGTCGCGAAGCGAGACTTTACAGCATACCGGTGCCGTGCGCTACATCCGACTACGCGACCGCGGTGAGGCGGGGACTCTTAAGTTGGGAGTGTTCAGATAACATCAGCAAATTCGAGGCGCGGCCGCCATGGAATCATCGCGACCGACGATCACGCCACCGTCAATCGCACTTTGTGATTCACCAAAACCTGCGATATGAGTCGATACACTATGCCATCACAGTTGAAGGATCGGATCGTACGCGCGTCGAATCTCAATTTTACCGTGCTCGAGATGGGCGAAGGACCGTTGATCCTATGCCTTCATGGCTTCCCGGACACTGCACATTCGTTTCGCCATCAGATGCCGGCGCTCGCAGCAGCCGGATACCATGCGGTCGCGCCCTTCATGCGTGGATACTCGCCGACCGAGGCGCCGCCCGACGGCCGCTACGATTCCGCGGCGCTGTCTGAGGATGCGCTCGCGCTGATCACCGCGCTCGGCTACAAGGACGCGATCGTCTTCGGCCATGATTGGGGCGCCGTCGCCGCATACGGAGCCGCAGCGTCCGCACCCGATCGCGTGAGCAAGCTCGTAACGGCGGCGGTCCCATACGGTACGAAATTTTTCGAGGCGCTGGTCACCAACTACGCGCAGGAGCGTCGCTCCTGGTACATGTTCTTTTTTCAGACTGCGATCGCAGAGGCCGCAGTCAGCTTCAACGACTTCGCGTTTCTGGAGAAGTTGTGGACCGACTGGTCGCCGGGATGGCGGTGGGCGCCGGAGGACATAGAAGCGCTGAAGCGATGCTTCCGCGCCAAGGGCACGCTCAACGCTGCGCTCGGTTACTACCGCGCGACGCTCGGGCCCGCGCTTAAGATGCCTGTTGATCCGAAGATGCTCGCGGCTGCGATGTCGCCACCGATCAACGTGCCCGCGAT
>JBGPNU010000249.1:0-5363 GCA_041487675.1 Binatus sp. (SeqCode) | reverse complement strand
GGCTTCAGGTTGCGAGCGAGATTAGGCTCGGGCGACAGTGGTACCTCTGAATATCATCTGTGTTGGGCGGGTTATCGTCGCGGTTCGGGCCCTCAAGGAGTCGCGAGAGAACTGGCGTAGGGCCGGATTCGGTATCGCGCCCGGGGAATTCCAGCATAGCGGGATGCGTATGGCGAGGCTGGCCGCCGGGGCAGTGGAAATCGATCTCTGCGAACTCGACGCTGGCGGGGATGCTGGATTCTTAGCGGCGTCACTGCGCGAGGCGATCGAAAACGGCGGCGGAATCATCGGATGGGTCTGGGGTTTGAAGGGCGTGCCCGACTCCGATGCGGGGGATTCGAAGCAGGCCGCATCCGGCCAATCAATCGTCTTGCCGGGTCTATCGGAGCCGATCACCAGCGCCGAGGGGATTGCGTCTGGACTGCCCGGGGTTGTTACCGCGGCGGCGAAAACGAATCTGGACATCGAGTCGCGGCGTCTGATGCTCCGCGAACTGTGCGGTCCCAACGCCAACTCAGTCGATTATCTCGAGCATATCGTCGTGATGACGCCGGTTCTGGATGACGCGATCGCGGCGAACGAAGCGGTCGGCGTCCCGTGCAAGCGAATCCGCGAGGTTGGGAACGGTGCGCGACAGGCGTTTTTCAAGCTCGAGCAGACGGTGCTCGAAGTGGTCGGTCCCGCGCGCGGGAAGCCGGGATGCTGGGGACTCGCGCTCATGTGCATCGATATCGCGAGCGCAGTCGCGGCCGCACGCGCGGGAGGCCTTCAGGCGACCGAGCCGAAGCTCGCGATTCAGGGCGGACAAATCGCGCGAATCGTCGCGCCGCTCGATGGAGTCGCGATCGCGTTCATGCAAGCCGGCCCGCGCCGCGACGACTGAGCGATCGCAGTGATTGAGAGGCTTGTTCAGCGAATTGTGCTATGAAGCTCTGGTTGGCCGACAACGTGCGGAACTCCGGTCGCGGTCCCACAATAATTGTATCTCGATGATGATTGATCACGGCGAGGTAATTGTGAAATTTCTGGTGTTTACTAAACCGAAAGAGGGAGTAGGTCGGCAATTGCCATCCGCTGCCCAGTTTCGAGATCAGATGGAATGGTTTCGTAAGGAACTTGCGGCCGGCAGGATCGAGTCCGCGTACCACGGCCACAGCCACGCTGTCTTGATTGCGCACGCGGAATCCGCCGATGACCTCGAGAGATGGCTGGATCAGATACCGCTGTCTGAGTTGGTTGATCGCGAAGTGGAACCACTCAGTGATCTTTTCGAGCATATGGAGGGCGTACTCAAATTTCTGCAGAAGGCGGTCCGAAGTACGGAGAACATTCGATGAGCATCAAACATTTGGCGGCCTCGGCTTCCGGCGATGAAATCTGCGCGGCGCTCAGCGAGGACGGCGCCTGTGTGGTCGATCACGTCGTGGCACCCGAGACCATGGACGCGGTCGCGGCGGAACTGCGTCCGTTCACCGAAGCCACTGCGTTCGGTCCCGATGATTTCAGCGGCCGGCGCACAAAGCGCACCGGCGGTCTGATCGCGCGATCGAAGACCTGCCGGGACCTCGTGATGCATCCGACCGTGCTCGGCGGAGTCGGCAAGGTGCTGGGTCATGCCACCAGCTTTCAGTTGCATCTGACGCAGATCATTTCGATCGGCGCGGGAGAGCCGGCGCAGACGATTCATCGCGATCAGTGGGCGTTCGATTTCTTTTCCTTTCCGAGGGGCTATGAGGTTCAGTGCAATACTATCTGGGCGATGACCGACTTCACGGCGGAAAACGGCGCAACTCGCGTCATTCCCGGAAGCCATCGATACGACGACAGGCTGCGATTCTCCGAGAGCGATACCGGACCAGCCGAGATGGCCAAGGGGTCGGTGCTGTTTTATACGGGAAGCGTTTACCACGGCGGCGGCGCCAACCGCTCGAACAATACTCGCAGCGGGATCAACATTACCTACAACGTTTCGTGGCTGCGCCAGGAGGAGAACCAATATCTTTCGGTGCCGCTCGAAATTGCACGGACGCTGCCGGTCGATTTGCTCAGGCTGATGGGGTACCGGCTCGGCGCGTACGCGCTTGGCTACGTGGACGATCTGCGCGATCCGATCGAAGTAGTACGGCCCGACCTAGCCCGAAATGGTTTCAGCGCCGTACTGGATACGGAAAAGCCAGCGCAGCCGGCGAATACCCAGTCGCGCCGATCGAACGAGCAAAGTTGATTAGTCAGTCGCGCTAGCACTGACTATTGCCGTTGCCGCTTTTGCGAGAGTGACTATTGTGGGTCGGCGAGCTTCAGCAATTGCTTGCCGAAATTCGCGCCGGTGAACAGCCGGATGATCGTCTTCGGCGCGTTCTCGAGTCCGTGCTGCAGATCGACCTGGTTCTTCAGTTTTCCTTGGCCGTACCATTTCTGCATGTCGGCAATCGCCTCGGGATAGCGCTTGGCGAAATGAAACACGAGGAATCCTTCCATCCGCGCGCCGTGCATGATCAGGTTGAAGTAATTTTTTGGACCAGTCGGCGTTTTACTGCCGAAGTCGTTGTATTGCGAGATCGCGCCGCATAAAACGACCCGCGCACGGTCGGCGAGCCGCGCGAGTGCGTCGTCGAGGATCTCACCGCCGACGTTGTCGAAGTAAACGTCGATCCCCTTGGGGCAGTGGCGCGTCAGCGCTGCACCTACCTTCTCGTTTTTGTAATCTATAGCGGCGTCGAAGCCGGCTTCCTTGGTCAGCCAGTCGCACTTCTCGGGTCCGCCCGCGATTCCGACGACGCGGCATCCTTTGATCTTTGCGATCATGCCGGACACCGAGCCGGTTGCGCCGGCCGCGCCCGAGACCACGAACGTATCGCCCGCTTTTGCCTGCCCGACGGCGAGCGTGCCGAAATATGCAGTCAGCCCGGTGGTGCCGAAAATTGAAAGTGCGAGGATTGGATCGGTGCCGGCGGGCAGCTTTTGCAATCCCATCAGGCCTTCGCCGGCGTTGATCGTGTAGTCCTCCCATCCGAAGAGTCCCTGCACGAGATCGCCTTTGGCAAACCCCGGCCGCCGGGATTCCACGACCTGTCCGATCGTGCCCGCCTTCATCACCTGACCGACCGGAATCGCCGGCATGTAAGTGTCCATCGACATCCATCCGCGCTGGGTCGGGTCGAATGAAAACGCCAGATTGCGCACGAGGACCTGGCCGTCTCCCAGCGCCGCGACCGTCGATTCATTCCAGCGGAAATCGCTTTCCTTGATCATTCCACTCGGGCGCGCCGCGAGGATCCATTGACGATTCTTTAGTTCTGCCATCGATATTTCCTTGAGCGGAGCGAGCTTGTTCACGTGAAACTGGACTTAGCGGATACGCGCGATTCAGACAAGGAACCTCTGAGGATCAGGCGCGAGCGCGGGAAAGTTCGCGGTCGTGACGACCATCGACTAACAGCTAGAACTGGCGCTGGCCGAAGAAGACGGCGTTGATGCCGCGTTTGGTCGCTGCGATCGCGTCGGGCGATTTTGCCGCCATCGATTTCGCCAATTCCCGTGCGGCCGTCATCAACCGATCGGACTTCACGACTCGGTTCAGCACACCCATCGCGAGCAGCTCGTCGGCCTTGTAGTGCCGGCACGCGAGGATAGCTTCCTTGGCGCGCCACGGACCAAGCCTCGCGGCGAGCACGGCCGCAGGCGCGCCACGAAACGGTACCTCGAGATCGACTTCCGGCACCCAGAACTCAGCGCCCTCGACTGCGATTGCAAAATCGAACGCGAGTGCGAAAGACCATCCGCCGCCGACCGCCGCGCCGTTGATAGCGCCGATCGTTACCTGGTCGAGATGCGCGAGCACGTCAAACGCGCGGCCTATTAGTCGGGGCAATTTTTTACCGAACTCGCTCATACGCCGGCGCTGCTCGCGAGGATCGATCGCTGAACCGGTCTCGCCCTTGAACAGCGCCGTGTCGGCGCCCGCGCAAAATGCACTGCCCTGGCCGGTCACGATCAGGACACGGCATTCGCGATCATCGCGGACGGCCTGGAGATGGCGCTCGAAGTCGAGGACTACGTCCTGATCCAAACAATTTCGGCGCTCGGGGCGGCTGAACGTGATCGTAGTGACCGGACCGTCTTTCTCGACGAGGAAGTTTGCTGCCATCTGGCTTGGCTCCACTCCTGTACCTTTACTTCGGCGCAACACTCCGGTCGGGAATCATGCCGGTGATACGCGTGATTCGCGCGCCATCAACGCTATCTTGCGCTGCGTCGGACGCGCGGTCTATCCGACGACCCGGATTGAAGGAACGCAACAACTTTGCAACTGGCTTGCGCGATCGCGATCGATGTTGAACAATCGCTTTCTCTCGAGCGGAGAGGTGGCCGAGTGGTCGAAGGCACCAGATTGCTAATCTGGCGTACTGGGTAACCGGTACCGAGGGTTCGAATCCCTCCCTCTCCGCCAACGAGTCCTCGATGTCAGAGATTTTCCGGGCATCATCGCAGAATATTCCCCCGCGGTGATGCCGCGGCGCCGAAAGCCTTACCTTGGCGTCATTCAGCCCGGCCTGCGACTGCCCATGTAGCGATAAGAAACATCGATTTGCAGCTTTCGGACACATTGCATTTGAACATCTCGCCAGCGCTCCTTTATCGACGCGCACTTTTTGCAGTTTAGCGCTTGGCATAGACGATGCTCGAAAGAAATGAAGGTCTCGATCCGATCCTGAACATAATGACGAATGAGCGAATGAATCGGTCGGGAGAAGGATTCGGGCAGCACTTCAGAATTCAGCGGCAACACGAAAAAGGGAGATGTCATGAATCCAGTAAAAGTTTCTGTTCGCCGGTTCGCAGGTGTTCTCGCCTCGTTTGTTTTGCTCATCGCGGGGCTCGCGATACCGGCATCGGCACAGGTAAAGCCCGGGGATTTCATCACCCCGGACAACTCGTACAAGGTCAAAGACCTGCTCCCACCAGGCACGTATATGCGCGTCCTGCACGGCATGACGATCAAGGTCGAGCCGACCGAGCGCATCGACTGGCCTCAGCCCTACACCGAGGCGACCGAAAAGTACTCTGCGCAGGTGCGGCTCACGCCGGACCATCGAACCCTCGCCGGATACGTCGCGGGTCAGCCGTTTCCGCTGATCGACGTTAACGATCCGGTGGCGGCCGAGAAGGTGATGTGGAACGAAGTGTTCCGGCCAATATCCACGGACGACTACGATCTGCGCTGGTTCGATTGCGACAGCGTGTACTGGGGCCGCAACAAGCCGTTTTTCGAGATCACTGACATCGAGATCGGCCACTATGCGGGCTACAACGAAGTCGGACGCACCGAAGTAGAACCGCTGCCGACCGATCCCGACTTCAAG
>JBGPNU010000248.1:0-5365 GCA_041487675.1 Binatus sp. (SeqCode) | reverse complement strand
GGACGGACGGCCGAACGGGGTCTCGAGCTCCATCATCTCGACCTTGTCGAGCCCGTTCATCTGGTAGAAGCCGCTGCCTCCAATGACTCCAAGTACGTTGTGTGACATTTGCTTTTGGATGTGCGCCGCGAATCGATGCTACGCTTGAGCGCCCGGACTATGCTGTTCGGCGTAGAGCTGGCCGCATGCCGCCGCGATATCGAGCCCGCGGCTTTCGCGGATTGTAGCGGTCAAGTTACCGTTCCTGAGAATCTCTTGGAAGGCCTCCATTGCGGCGCGCGGACTGGTCCGCAACTCCGAACCCTCCAAAGGGTTGTAGAAGATCAGATTCACCTTGGCGCGCATCGGCGCGAGCAGCTTCACGAGCCGCCGCGCGTCGGCAATCGAATCGTTCACACCCGCAAGCATCACGTATTCGAAGGTGATTCTGGCGCGGCGCTTGATAGGCAGATTGCGGCACGCATCGAGCAGAAACGCGAGGGGGTAGCGTTTGTTAATCGGCGCCAGACGATCGCGGAGCTCGTTGGTCGTCGCATGCAGCGACACCGCCAGGTTGACCGGAATCTCGCCGAGCAGCCGCTCCATCATCGGCACCAAACCGACCGTCGAGACCGTGATCCGTCGCGGCGAAATTCCCATCCCCCAGTCCGACGTCATGATCGTGAGCGTGCGAATGAGGCGCGGGTAATTCGCCAGCGGCTCGCCCATCCCCATGAAGACAAAGTTCGTGAATTCCTCGCCGGCTACGAGTTCGCGCCGGGCGGCATAGACCTGGGTGAGCATCTCGGAGGCGGTGAGATTGCGATGCAATCCCATCCGGGCGGTCGCGCAAAATTCGCAGGCCATCGCGCATCCCACCTGGCTCGACATGCAGAGCGTCACGCGGTTCTCGGTGGGAATTATTACTGATTCGATCTCTTCGCCATCGGCGAACCGAATCAGAACCTTCCGAGTACCATCAGTCGAGCGGGAAACGAACGATAATGCCGCACCGCCGATCGCGAAGTTTTGCTTTAGATGTTCACGGAGTGCCGATGGCAGGTCGCGCATTTCGTCGAACGACTCCGCGCCACGAGCGTGCAGCCAGTGCAGAATCTGACGCGCGCGATATGGGCGTTCGCCCGCCGCCGCGATTATTTGTTCGACTTCCTCGAGGGTCATATCGCGCAGATCGGCGCCCGAGGATGGCGATTCCGCCAATATTTCGCGAGTCTCGTTCACGGCTGGATATTGTAGTGGAAACGCGAGCCTGAAAGCAGGTGGTTTGGTTCATCCCCCCGCCGCGTGAGTGCGCGAGGTCGGCCCGCAACCTCACCGACCGGATTTCCCGAAACCTCACGCAGGTTTCGGACTTCCCGATGGGAAAGTGAATCAGCACCGCCGCGGATGCGGCCTGACGGCCTGTTAGAACGGGTAAGGGGGAGGCTTCTGAGTTACCCTCGCCAGTTATTTCACGGGAGGCGCATACAGCGTCATCGGATTTGGCCGTGCGTCTTCTCCACAGACTGTGGATTTGCGTTTTCAGCGTCATTGAAAACGGTCCCTCGCGCAGCCGATCATAGTCTCTGGCCCACCTGATGCGCAGGCAGCGGGTATTCCGTCCAAACTCCCGTGAGGAACGATGCCCCCGATCGTATTTGACACCAACACCGCAAACCTGGTTGCGGCTATCGCCGCGTCGCTGGCCGCGTTCGCGTCGAGCATCAGCGTGATAATCTCCAGAAAGGCTCTTAACAGGACTACAGAGCAGACGAACATCCTGACGAAGCAGTTCCAGCTTGCAGAGCTTGCACGCAAGGAAGCCGCTCGACCGCGCTTGACGGTCGAAATCGCAAAATATCAGCCGCCAGAGGTTGGCCAATTGCGTAGCGACATCGGCTTCACAGTTCGAAACGCTGGATCCGTAGGATTCCAAGTGGTCCGCCTACGAACGCAGTCGGGGAACACTCAAAATCAGGATGTGACTCGTTCGATAGAAGTTCACCCAGGCTACCCCGCGGAGACGTTCGTCAATATTCTGCCAGTAGACCGTTGCAATCCGCCCGTCCTTAAGGCGTGGTTTGAGATTCAGACGGCCGATGGTGTCCGGCGCCGACACGCGGCGGAGTGGGAGCTGCGACGTGACCAGTTCGCCCTTCTGAAATCCGAACTCGCTGAGGAGGTGGCTTCTAAGTGAAAGGCGGCTTCTCGTCGAGGCAGTTTCATTGCAGTTCCGTCAATTTGAATAAAAAAGTGACCTCTGAAAATCGATCCCTCGGCGATGCAGAACGCGAAGCACTCACCGCGTTGATGCCGCAACTGAAAGAGCACACCTCCGCGGCTGAGCGATCTCTTAATTTGATCGCCACAGCCCTGGATATCGCGGCCGGCCCTCCGCGAGCGCGTATTCAACCGGCGCTAAAGGTCAGTTCCCTGCTGATGGCGCAGCTGTTGAATCACCTTCGCTGTTCGATGATCCTGTCTCTCCGAGGGTATCCAGCGCAGGTATGCGTGCTTACCGCCTCAATCTACGAGGCCGCGTTCGCGGTCATGGCAATCGGCTCGGATGATCGGGTTGCGACCAAATGGCTCGCACACGACGATCCGAACCGTTCGTACGAAGAGGTTCGGAAAATTACCAAGGCTGGCTTAGCGAATCTTATTCCGCTCTCTCCGTCTTCTCGCAAGATTGATTTAGAGAGGCAAACAGAGGTGAACTATGTTGTCTATCGGCAACTGTGCTGGCCAAAGCATCTAAACCCGATGTTCGTACAGCGACATAGCAGGCGAGATTCAGGACGGGGGCAGTTGTTCAATGGGCCAGACGCGTCGGACGAGGGTCTGAAACTCGCTTGCTTCGGGCTCGAACACGGCGCGTCTCTCGCCGCGTGTGCTGGCGCAGTTTACCTTTCCGCGTACGTTCCGCAGGAACTGCGCACCGGTTTGGTAAAAGATTGGAATCAATTGAATCGCGATTTGAACAGCTTACGTGACCGCTCCATCAAAAGATGGGGCACTGAAAATCCCTTTCCCCGGAAGTGGCGAGTTTGAAGCCATCGGGCCTGGTATTCCCGCCTGCCCCTGCGCATAGGAAGAACTGACGCCGATATCAGTCGGCCGATCGCGCGCGGGGAAGAGAGAGCGGAGGGCATCTTTGTAAGTGGACCCTCACCCGCGCCTCGTTTTTCACTTTTCACTGGTCGCTACGCGATTCGGCGCGGCCTCTCCCTGTCAGGGCGAGGCTACTTCGCAGAATCGCGTCGGCGTCAGTTACGCAAAGCTCTCCTATGCCAGCAGTTCGCGGGTTGCGAAGAAGAACGCGATCTCGTAGGCCGCAGTCTCGGGCGCATCGGAACCGTGGGTCGAATTCTGCTCGACGTCGATTCCGAAGTCTTTGCGAATCGTGCCTGCGTCTGCTTTTCTTGGATCGGTCGCGCCCATCAACTGACGCCACTTGGCGATTGCGCCCTCACCTTTCAGCACCGCGACAACCACCGGACCCGAGGTCATGTAATCGCACAGCCCGCTGAAGAATGGCCGCGCCTTATGCACGTCGTAGAATCGCTCGGCGTCGGCGCGCGAGAGATGAATCTTCCGGAGCGCGACAATCTTTAGCCCCGACGATTCGATGCGCTTCACGATGTCGCCGGTAAGTCCGCGGCGCACCGCGTCGGGTTTGACGATCGCCAGGGTTTGTTCCATCGGATTAGTTCTTGCCTTCCAGCACGGATTTCATCGTGGAGCCGAGATCCGCCGGGCTCATCGCGACCGTGATTCCGGCAGCCTTGAGCGCCGCGATCTTGTCGGCAGCGGTGCCGCGTCCGCCCGAGATGATCGCGCCCGCATGGCCCATCCGGCGACCTTTCGGGGCGGTTTGTCCGGCGATAAATGCGACCACCGGTTTAACTGTTTTCTTAAAGTGTTGCTTTATATATTCCGCGGCTTCTTCCTCGGCGGTCCCGCCGATTTCGCCAATCATGATCACGGCGCGGGTTTTCGGGTCTTCGTTGAAAAGCTTGAGCGCATCGACGTGCGTGGTGCCGACGATCGGATCGCCGCCGATTCCGATGCAGGTCGATTGTCCGATACCGAGTTGCGTGAGCTGATACACCGCCTCGTAAGTGAGCGTGCCCGAGCGCGAGACGACGCCGACATCTCCGGGCATGTGAATATATCCGGGCATGATCCCAATCTTGCACTCGCCCGGCGTGATGATGCCGGGGCAGTTCGGTCCTATCAGCCGCGACTTGGCGCTCGCGAGGTAGGCCTTCACCTTGACCATGTCGAGGATCGGAACACCCTCGGTGATGCAAATGATCAGCTCGATCCCAGCCGCGGCGGCCTCGAGTATCGCATCGGCGGCGAATGCCGGCGGCACGTAGATCACAGTCGCGTTGCATCCGGTCGATTTGCGCGCCTGCTCGACGGTGTCGAAAATCGGGATACCCTCGAAGTCGGTGCCGCCTTTGCCGGGCACCACGCCGCCGACCATCTGCGTGCCGTATTCTTTGCACGCGCGAGTATGTAGCTGGCCGGTCGCGCCGGTGATTCCCTGCGTCAGCACGCGGGTGTCTTTGTTTACGAGAATGCTCATCGAAAAATCTCAGGCTCCGATTTCTTTCACGATCCGGCGCGCGGCGTCGGCCATGTCGCTCGCGGCGATCACCTTGATGCCCGAGTCGGCGAGGATCTTCTTGCCCTCGGTCACGTTGGTCCCTTCCATCCTGACCACCAGCGGCACGCTCAGCTTCACCTGCTTGGCCGCCTCGACCACGCCATTCGCCAGCACGTCGCATCGCATGATGCCGCCGAAGATGTTGATCAGGACTCCCTTGACGCGCGAATCGGAGAGCAGGATGCGGAACGCCGCGGCCACTTTCTCAGTGCTCGCGCCACCGCCGACGTCCAGGAAGTTGGCGGGCTCGGCGCCGTAGATTTTCACGATGTCCATCGTCGCCATCGCGAGTCCCGCGCCATTGACCATGCATCCGATGTTGCCGTCGAGATGCACGTAGCTGAGGTCGTACTTCGCGGCCTCGGTCTCAGCCGGATCTTCTTCGTTGGCGTCCCGGAGCTCGCGGATATCGGGATGACGAAAGAGCCCGTTGTCGTCGAACGACATTTTCGCATCGAGGCAGATAACCCGTCCGTCCTCGGTCACGACCAGCGGGTTGATTTCGATGAGTGACGCGTCGGTCTCGATAAATGCCTTGTAGATCGACGCGAGCAGGCTCACGAATTGCCCGACCTGTTTGTCCTTGAGGCCGAGCGCGAACGCAATCTTGCGAGCCTGAAATCCCGCCACGCCAAGCAGAGGATTGATAAATTCCGTCAGTATTTTATCCGGCGTCCGGGCCGCGACTTCCTCGATATCCATTCCGCCTTC
>JBGPNU010000247.1:0-5413 GCA_041487675.1 Binatus sp. (SeqCode) | reverse complement strand
TCCGCGCTATAGGCAGAAGGGGCAACCATCATGCAACTGATTACCGTCGAAATCATGAAACCCGACGATGCCAACGTGATCGTCGGCCAGGCGCATTTCATCAAGACCGTCGAAGACGTTTACGAAGCGCTCGTGCAGGCGGTCCCCGGAATCAAATTCGGGCTGGCGTTTTGCGAGGCTTCGGGAGTGTGCCTGATTCGGCATTCCGGCACCGATGCTCAGCTTGAGAAAATGGCGATCGAAGCGGCATCGGCGATAGGCGCCGGCCATGTGTTCGTGGTGATTCTAGGCAACGCATTTCCGGTCAATGTGCTGAATCAGATCAAGTCGGTGACCGAGGTATGCAACGTATTCTGCGCGACCGCAAACCGGCTCCGGCTGATCGTTGCGGAAGACGGCGGCGGCCGCGGCGTGATTGGAGTGATCGACGGCGATTCACCCAAAGGCGTCGAGAGCGCCGAGGATCAGGCCGAGCGCCGCGCGATGCTGCGCCGGTTCGGCTACAAGCAATGAGCGCCGCGATGGTATTATCAGGGCGGGCGCGCAAGTTGAGGCGGTAACAATCATGGGCGGCGGAAAGCGCGCGCCGGCGAATCCGGCGAAGAAGAAGCCGCGCGAGTGGCGAATCCGCGGATGGCGGGTGCGAAGGCTCGCCGCGGGCGCGGCCTTGTTCATCTTCTTCGCGGTGGGATTCTATCTGGCCCAGCTCTACGGCGAGATCTCGGCTCTGATCGAGCTCCGCCGCGCCGCGCTGACCTCGGCGATTTACTCGGCGCCCCATCCGATTCGCGCCGGCGACGATGTCGAACGCAGTGGCCTGCTCGATCGCCTGGTGCAGCTTGGCTATTCGCAAGTGCCCGCCGCCAATACTCCCGGGGAGTACACGAAGGCGCCTCGCGCCATAGCGATTTACCTGCGCCCGTTCCGCCTCGGGGCGACGAACTATCCGGCCGAAATGGTGCGAGTGATCCTAGACGGAGAGCGCGTCAGCGGAGTCGCGGATTCATTCGGGGTCAAAAAATCAGAGGCGATGCTCGAGCCTGAAGTTATCGGGCGCCTCCTGCCTGGCGCACCCGCGGAACGGGTCGAGGTCCAACTCGCCCAACTCAAGCCGTACCTGGTCAAAGGATTACTCGCCAACGAAGATCGCTTTTTCTATTACCATCCCGGAATAGATCCGATTCGTATCGTCGAAGCCGCGATCGCCGACCTTCGTGCGCATCGGCTGGCGCAGGGCGCGAGCACGCTCACGCAGCAGTTGGCGCGAACTTTCATGGAGCGGCGCGAGCGCAGCTTCAGCCGCAAATTCCGCGAACTGGCGGTCGCCGCGGTGCTCGAAATCCGGCTCCGGAAAAGTGAAATCCTCGAACGCTATATCAACGACGTACCGATGGGCGAGTACGACGGCTCGCCAATCGACGGGATGCCGCAGGCGGCGCGCTACTTCTTCAACAAGGATCTTACCGAGGTGACGCCGGCCGAGGCCGCGACGCTGATCGGGATGGTCCAGGCGCCGACGCTCTACGATCCGCGGCGTCGTCCCGACAATTGCCGCAAGCGCCGCGACGTCGTGCTCGGTGTGATGAAGGGCGCGCGCGTGATCGACGAAGCGACCTACGCCGCGGCAATCGCGACGCCGATTCAAATCACCAAGCCGCCCGGGCTCCGCCGCGCGCCTTACTTTACCGACTATGTGACCGCCTTTGTAAACAAGATTCCCGGCTTCGACGGCCATCTGGAGGGACTCAAAGTCTACTCGACGCTCGATACCGAGCTCCAGAGTGACGCCGTCGATGCGATCACAGAAAATATTTCGCAGCTCGAAAAGAACCATCGCCGGTTGCGCCGCATCAAGAATGACGAAAAGCTGCAAACCTCGATGATCGCGCTGGACGCCGAGAGCGGTGCGATTCGCGCGATGATTGGCGGCCGCGACTACTCCCAGAGCCAGTTCAATCGCGCCGCCAACGCTGAGCGCCAGCCCGGCTCGGCGTTCAAGCCTATCGTCTATCTCAGTGCGCTCGACCCGGAGCGCGCGCCGTTCTCTCCGCCGCTGACGCTTGCCTCGTTGCTGCCCGACGAGCCGATGACGTTCGATGGATGGACGCCGGCGAACTACGAGCGGACTTATCAGCCGCAAGTCACGGTCGCGGAGGCGCTGTTCGAGTCGCTCAACGTGCCGACCGCGTACGTTGGCAATCGACTCGGCGCCGGCACAATCGTTCGCACCGCGCATGAGTTGGGAATCCACGAGGATCTTCCCGCGGTGCTGCCGATTTCGATCGGCGCCGATGAGACCACGCTGCTCGAGCTGACTTCGGCGTACCAGGTCTTTGCGGCCGAGGGAGTGCAATCAGCGCCGTACGCCGTGGAATCGGTCGTCGATGCCAAACACCACCTGATTTATCAGCACGCGGATAACGACAATCGAGTGATTCGTCCGGCGGTCGCCTATCTGATCACTGGCGCGCTGAAGGCCGTGCTTCGTTACGGGACCGGCGCCAGCGCGGGCCGCATGGGTCTGGATTTTCCCGCCGCGGGGAAGACCGGCACGACGCAGGATTACAAGGACGCATACTTCATCGGCTACACGCCGCAAATCGTTTGCGGAGTCTGGGTCGGCTTCGACGAACCGGAGAGCCTCGGATTGACCGGCGCGCAGGCAGCGCTGCCGGCGTGGGTTCAGTTCATGCAGGATGCGGCGCCGGCAGATCCGGAAGATTTCCCGGAGCCGTCCGGTATTACAATGGCCACGATCGATCCCGAGTCCGGCGGTCTCGCGACTTCGGCATGTCCCAAGCCGGTCTCGCTGCCATTCCTGGACGGTACCCAGCCAACCCAGATGTGCCCCCTGCATGGCGGTATGTTTGCCGGCGCGCCTGCGCTCGCGCCGCTGCCCGGGATGCCGGGTTCGATGCCATCGCCGGGTGGATTCGCGCCTCCGCAACCGGTCGCGGGCGCCAGCCCCGCGTCATCGGATGTTTTCAGCGCGGTTGGCAAATTTCTGGGCGGCCTGTTCTCACATTAATTTCGGTCGTACGATCAGATCTGGTGCTCCATTTGAAGGAAACCGCTGGAAAGTTCGTCTAATGGGCGATTCCAACGCGAGACTATTTTGCAGATGCACCTGGATTTTAGGCCTGCATGGGCGCTGACTGCCGTCGCGGCTCTGGCATTGCTGGGTCTCGTCACACTGAGCGGGTGCATCAACGGCGAGAGCATTACGACCTCTGCGCACGACGGAGCCGGAGGATCGGATGACCCCGTGGGCGGTGCGTCCGCCGTGCGCGGATTCGATAGCTCTGCGAATAGCGGCAAGGCCGCAATTCCGGCGGCCGGCGATGTGCTGATAGCGGGCGGTGCGAGCGCGTCGAATAAGAGCCTGGCGACGGCGGAATTTTTCGATCCTTCGACCAGCCAATTCTTCCCGACCGGTTATGCCGCGGCGAGCCGCGCAGGCGCTGTGGCGGCGCCGCTGTCCGAATCGAAGGTGCTCCTCGATGGCGGTTTCAGCGGCGGCGCTACGATTAAACAATTTTCACTAAATCTCGATGGCAAGGTGATCGGCAGCGCCGAGATTTTCGACCGGGTGACGGGCGCGTTTTCACCGGCCGCTCCGATGGCGACTCCGCGGATGGCGTTTACGGCGACCCCGCTGAGCAATGGCAAGATTCTGGTTGCCGGCGGATTCGACAACAGCGGCAATGTTCTCGACAACGCCGAGGTTTACGATCCGGGCGAGCGCAAGTTTGTCGCGGTCGGCAATCCGATGAGCGATCGCCGCGTCTTTCACACCGCGACGCTTTTGTTAGGCGGCAAAGTGCTGGTGACCGGCGGCGCGACCAATCTCTCCGGCGACACGACCAACTCCGCCGACCTCTATGATCCCGCGTCGAACTCGTTCACCCCGGCGACGTTCCCGATGGACCATCAGCGCGCGGCGCATAGCGCGACGCTTTTGCCCTCCGGACCGCTTGCGGGCAAGGTTCTAATCGCGGGCGGAGGCGGCGGTTCGAGCGTTTTTTTCAAGGATAGCAGCGCCGAGATCTACGATCCGGCATCGCAGCAATTCATCCTGCTCGCGAGCTTCCTGAACGAGCCGCGCGCGCTGCATACCGCGACCCTGCTCGACGATGGCCACGTGTTGCTCGCAGGCGGATTCAACGGATCGGTCGCGATTTCGGGCGGCGTTCTGTCGGGCGCGTCGGGATCGATCAGCAACTCGGCCGAGACCTTCGATCCGAACACTCTTGAATTCAGTTGCGTTGGCGGATTCAACGACGACACGATCCGCTGCAACCAGTCGATGAGCGCCGCGCGTGCCGGGCATACGGCCACGCTGCTTTCGAGCGGGCCGCTGCAGCATCGTGTGCTTATCGCCGGCGGAATAGGTGCGGCCGATCCCAATGCTCACGGCGTCGCGATCGGCAGTGCCGAACTTTTCAATCCGGCCGGCGGCGGCAGTTTCAGCGCGGCCGGTCCGATGTCCACGGCGCGCGCATTTCAGACCGCAACCCTGCTGCGCTAGCCGCGCCCGTGTGTCGGTGACACTTCAATTCAGACGGTAACCGCGAGCGCGAGGCGTGCCTGCCCGCTCATCCCGCTTCCGGTCTGCGGATCGGTTGGCGGCTGAGCGACGCCGCTGCCATCGATCGCGCGGACGCGAATAGTAAAGGCGCCGGATGACTTCGGTGCGAAGCGATACTTCCAGACCGTCCAAACATAGGGCGAGCTGTTCTCGATGAGTTCCGCGTCGCGCCAGGTGACGCCATCGTCCGACGATACCTCGACGCGCCTGATTCCCGACGGTCCCGCGAGCGCCCATCCATAGACATCCACGGGCGCGGTCACCTGGGCCTTTCGATCGAAGAGCGAGAGCAGCCCGCCTTCCACGTGCGGCGAGAAGAAGCCCGAATTGACCTTGCGCCAGCAAGTGTCGCTCCACCCGCGCGTCTCCCAGTAGCCGGGGATTTCGTGGTCGGCAAATTCGAGTTCGGTGATCCACTTGGGCTGCTTCATCCCATATTTTCCGGGAATGAAAATCCGAAGCGGGTAGCCGTGCTCGGCGGGGAGCGGATCGCCGTTCATCAGATAAGGCAGAAAATTTTCCTGGCGCATCAGTTCTTCGACCGGCAGCACCGTGTGATAGCCGTCCGCCCCGCGCATCGCGACAAATTTGGCTCCGCGCTTGACCTTCGCGCGCTCCAGGATGGGCCGCAGTTTCACCCCGGTCCAAACGGCATTGCTAATAGCGGTGCCGTCGGGCGGATTCGAGATGCATTCGAGCGTGAGCATCTGGTCGATAGCGGGCAGTTTGCGAATCTCGGCGTAGGAAAATTGGATAGGGTTCTCGACCATCCCCTTGACGCTGAAGTTCCACGAATTGAGATCCACCGCCGGCGTGCTGGCGTAC
>JBGPNU010000246.1:0-5435 GCA_041487675.1 Binatus sp. (SeqCode) | reverse complement strand
GCGGGCCTTTAATGGCTCGGTTAGATTAGATATGCTTTAAATCCGCGTGTTGGAGTATTTGGCGAACTTCGAGAGACCGGACCAGGTTTCGAATCCGGCTCTGTCTGTAAGGAGAAAGGACTGCGATGGCTGTATCACCTGAGGCGGCTGGACAAGCTGCCGAGTCGCATGGCTCCGCCGGAACCGCCGGCAATGGAGCCGCGCCCAAGCCCAAGCCGCATCTGATCAGGGACCGGGTCGTTATCCGGTTTGCCGGCGATTCGGGCGACGGGATGCAGTTGACGGGGATGCAGTTCACGACCGAATCGGCGCTGGCCGGAAACGATATCGCAACGCTGCCCGATTTTCCCGCCGAAATCCGCGCGCCCGCGGGAACGCTGGCCGGAGTCAGCGGCTTTCAGCTTAATTTTTCCAGCAACGAGATCTTCACCGCCGGCGACGAGCCCAACGTGCTGGTCGCGATGAATCCGGCGGCGCTGCAGGCGAACCTCGAAGACGTTCCGCCCAACGCGGTCATAATCGTGGACCGTGAAGCGTTCACGGAGTCCAACCTGAAACGCGCGGGTTACACCAGCAATCCGCTCTCCGACCATTCGCTCGACAAATTCCAGGTGATCGAAGTTGACGTGACCAAGCTGACCTCGGCCGCGATTCACGGGCTTGGGCTGAACAATCGCGCGGCGTTCCGATGCCGCAACATGTTCGTGCTCGGGCTGCTCTCGTGGCTTTATCAGCGGCCTATTGAAAGCACGCTCAAATATCTCGAGAGCCGTTTCAAGAAGACGCCCGAGATGCTCGAGGCGAATATCCGCACGCTCAAGGCGGGCTACAATTACGGCGACACGACCGAGACGTTCGCGAGCTCTTACGAAGTGCCGGCGGCGCGAATCAAGCCGGGGCTTTACCGCAATATCACGGGTAACAGCGCGACCGCGCTGGGCTTCGTGGCGGCGGCGGTCAAATCGGGACGCCCGCTGTTCCTGGGTTCATATCCGATTACGCCCGCGAGCGACGTGCTGCACGAACTCGCAGGCTACAAGAATTTTCCGGTGTACACGTTTCAGGCCGAGGACGAGATAGCAGGCGTGTGCGCGGCGATTGGTGCGTCCTTCGGTGGCGCGATTGCGATCACCACGACCTCGGGCCCCGGCATGAATCTCAAGGCCGAGGCGGTCGGACTCGCGGTGAAGGTCGAGTTGCCGCTGGTGATTACCGATATTCAGCGCGCCGGACCGTCAACCGGGATGCCGACCAAGCCCGAGCAGGCCGACCTGCTGCAATCGATGTACGGGCGGCATGGCGAGTCGCCGATTCCGATTATCGCGGCTTCGACGCCGGCCGACTGTTTCGACTGCGCTTACGAGGCGGTGCGAATCGCGGTCAAGTACATGACCCCGGTGATCCTGCTGACCGACGGCCAACTGGCCAGCGGCGCGGAGCCGTGGCTGCTGCCCGACCCGGACCAGCTCGCGCCGATCAAGGTTGAGTTTGCGACCAATCCGGAAGGCTTCATGCCGTACACTCGCGACGAGCAGACGCTTTCGCGTCCATGGGCGATTCCGGGAACGAAAGGACTCGAGCATCGAGTCGGAGGAATTGCCGGCGAGCATCTGACTGGGAATATCAGCTACTCACCCGCGAACAACGAGCTGATGGTCCGGATGCGGGCGCGCAAGATAGCGGGAATCGCGCGCGAGATTGCTCCGACCGAAGTCTTCGGCGACGCGAGCGGCGATCTGGTGGTGCTCGGATGGGGCTCGACGTTCGGTCCGATCCGCGAGGGCGTCAAGCAGGTTCGCGAGAAAGGCAAACGAGTCTCGCAAGTGCATCTGCGCTACCTGAATCCGCTTCCGCCCGATCTGGCCGAGACGCTCAGGCGTTTCAAGCAGGTCATGATCGCGGAAATGAACATGGGACAACTGCTCAAGATGATCCGCGCCGACTACCTGATCGACGCCTTCGGGTTCAACAAAATCCAGGGCCGTCCGTTCAAAGTCAGCGAGATCGTAAATCGGATCAACCGCGCCCTGGAGGGCTCGTCGAATGGCTAGCGCACTGACCCGCAAGGATTTCATTACCGACCAGGAAGTTCGCTGGTGCCCGGGTTGCGGCGACTACGCGATTTTGGCCGCGGTTCAGAAAACCATGCCCGAGTTCGGGATCGCGCCCGAGAATATTGTTTTCATCTCCGGGATCGGATGTTCGAGCCGATTTCCGTACTACATGAACACTTACGGCTTCCACACCATCCACGGGCGCGCGCCGGCGTTTGCGACCGGGCTTAAGATCACGCGGCCCGATCTCGACGTGTGGGTGGTCACCGGCGATGGCGACGGGTTGTCTATAGGCGGCAATCATTTGATCCACGTGCTGCGGCGCAACGTCGATTTGAAGATCCTGCTGTTCAACAACAGGATCTACGGACTCACCAAGGGGCAGTACTCGCCGACCTCGGAAGTCGGCAAGGTCACCAAGTCCACGCCCGCCGGGTCGGTCGATTTTCCGTTCAATCCGATCACGGTGGCGCTCGGTACGCATGCGACCTTCGTTGCGCGCACGATTGACGTCGAGCAGAAGCATCTCGGCGAGATGCTCAAGCGCGCGCATGCGCATCGCGGGGCGTCATTCCTGGAGATCCTGCAGAACTGCAATATCTTCAACGACGGTGCGTTCAACGACGTGAGCGACAAGGCGCTCAAGGCGGACCATCAGTTGGTTCTCGAGGACGGCAAGCCGCTCGTCTTCGGCAAGAATCGCGACATGGGAATCAGGATGAACGGGATGCGGCCCGAGACGGTGCAGCTCGGCGCAGGAGTGACCGAGAATGACCTGGTCGTGCATGACGAGACCAATCTTTCGCTCGCGTTCATGCTCGGTAACTTCGAGCCGCCACTGCCGACGCCGGTCGGAGTGTTCTTCGCGGTCGCACGGCCTACTTATGACGCCGCGGTAAACCAGCAACTCGTAGATGCGAAGTCGAAGCAGGGGCCGGGCGATCTGAAGACGCTGCTCACTCGTGGCGATACCTGGACGGTGAGCTGAGAAGCTCGCGCGGATCAGCAGAACCCTCACCCACCTCGCTGCGCTCGGCCTCCCTTCGGCTTCGCTCAGGGCAGGCTCTCTCCCGTGAAAGAACGGGCGAGGTGCAAAAGCCCGGAATCTCGCGGGCTTTTGTGTCGCCATCGTTCAAATTGTGCGCAAATTTCGCGCGCTACAACTTGCAGCCGTACACCTTCATCACGTTCTCGCCCAGCACTTTCGCGCGCGCGTCGGGCTTGAGCTTATGCGCAAGCTCCTCGACCTCTTCGATATAGTTCCCAACGTGATCGGGATGCGGAAAATCCGACGCCCAGAAAAACTTGTCCGCGCCGCATAGCTCGACCATCGCGGGCAGCGAGCGCTCGTCGGGATCGGCGGAGATCCAGCAATTGCGGTTGAAGTAGAAACTCGGCTTCTCCTTGAGCGGCACCGTGCGGCCCATCGCGCTCGCATAGACTGCGTCGAGGCGATCGAGCCAGTACCCGATCCATCCCGCACCGGCCTCCAGCAGCACCAGCCGCAACCTCGGGAATTTGTCGAAGGCGCCGTACTGGAAAAAACTGGTGAACGCGTGCCGAATCGCGTCCGCGGCGGTCACGTTAAGAAAGTAGAACTGGCCGCGCAGATATTTGTAGTCGTAGCGGCCGGGCATCGCCCAGATTGGTTCGAGCGTGGGATGGATTCCAAGCGGCACGTCGAGCTCCTGGGCCTTCGCGAAAAGCACGTCATGGTCCGGATGCGCATGCGGTTTGCGGGTCATCACGAACTGCGCGACCCATCCGCCTTTGCACCCCGCCTTGACGGCGCGTTCGAGTTCATTTGCGGCCGCCGCCGGGTCGCCAAGCGAAAGGTGCGCAATCGGAATCAGCCGGCCATGGCTCTCAGAGCAGAAGTCCACGATATAGCGATTGTAGGCGCGGGTGTAAGCCTGCGCGAGTTCGGCGTCGTCGGTCTCGGTCTCCCAGAGCAGGCTCATGGTGGGATAGAGGAACGCGGCGGCGAGTCCTTCGGCGTCGATTCTATCCAGGCGCTCCTTGGGATCCATCGCACCGAACGGCGCCATGCCGCCATAGGTCGGCCGATTCTGCCATTTGTCGTCGCGCGTGGTGCCCATCGCGGAGAGTCCGCCAAGGCGTCCGCCATGGAAAATTTTCGAGGGCTGGCCCGCGATCTCGAGACACTCGAGTCCCTTGCTATCGATGCGAACCCTGAGCGCGCGATCTTTGTATTTCGCTTCGATGTAACGATCCCAGAGTCCGGGGTCCTCGAGGATGTGTCCGTCGGCATCGACAGCGCCGGTGAATTTCAGTTTCTGGATTTGCTCGTGAGTGGTGGACATGGTGATGACTCCGCGACTTCGCGATTTCCAGCAGCCACTTATATATAGAGGCGACGCGGCGCGCAAAGCGGTCAGAAGCTGACGCGCTTGAAGCGGCTCTCGGGGACGAGGCGAATCGCACCCATGATGAAGCGCCAGAACCACGGCACGTAAACAACTTCGGCGCGCTTGCGATACGCCGCATAGATCAGGCCGGCAGCCTTGGCGGGCGGAATCGTGAGCATCGCGCCGTCGCGCCCCCAGGTCATGCGCGTGTCAACGGCGCCGAGCTTCACGGTCATCACGTGCACATTGCTCTTTGCGAGGCGCCCGCGGAGCCCCTGTGCGAAAATCGCGAGTGCGCCTTTGGCACTGCCGTACACATAATTGCGCGCGCGGCCGCGCTCGCCCGCGACCGATCCGATCACGATGATAAAGCCGGAACGCTGTTGTTCGAGATGGCGGGCGGCGAGCGTGATCAGCGACACCGCGCCGGTGAAATTCTGATGCAGCGTCGCAATCGCGGCGTCGGGATCGGTCTGGGCCGCATCTTCGTCGCCCAGCGTGCCGAAGCATACAACGACACCGTCGAGTCCGCCGAGTTCGTTCGCCGTGTGACGGACAAACTCGTCGTGCGAGGCGAAATCCGACGCGTCGAAGGTCCCGGACAGAGCCGCGATGCCGGCGCGAACGCCAACGTCCTCCGCCACTCGCCGCGCTTCATTCGCGTCGCGTGACGCGAGATACAGCCGCGCTCCATCGCACGCGAAACGAAGCGCGAGTGCGCGCGCGATAGGACTGGTGGCGCCGAGAATCAGGATTTTTTCCATCGAAGTAGGTCTGAAGCTGTCTCACTGTCTCGTCAAGCGGGATACATCCCGAGCCGGCGCGAGAGGCTCGACGAAAAGCGATCGTTGGGATCGGCGACGGCTTTGGCCGCCTGCCATGTCCCGAGATTCGGATACATCGCGCGGAACGTCTCGGGCCGAAGGCGCGCATCCTTGGCCAGATAGACCCGGCCGCCGTGCTTCAGAACCATCGCATCGAGAGAATCGAGAAATTCGAGCAGTCCGTCGGT
>JBGPNU010000245.1:0-5458 GCA_041487675.1 Binatus sp. (SeqCode) | reverse complement strand
GGGTAAGTATGCGATGCTGCTCGGCAGCGATCGCGATCAGGGCGCACTCGCGGCCGCGCGAATCAACGTGGGCGCGCGCTACAAGCCGATACGGCTCGAAAATTGGGACGCCGGTGCGATTCCCATCGGCGACGCGAGCGTCAGCAAAATCGTCACCAACCTGCCGTGGGGAATCCGCTATGGATCACACGGCGAGAATCGAAAACTTTATCCCGAGTGGTTCCGCGAGTTCGCTCGCGTGCTCAAAAGCGGCGGCACGATGGTGATCCTGACGGCGGAATGGCGGCTGATGCGCGATCTCGAGCGTAGCCATAAGATCGCACCGAGCAAAACTATCCGCGTGTCGATCCTCGGCACCCCCGCGTCGGTGTACGTCGTAAAAAAGCCGTAAGGAATCTCACACCGCGGTGAAGCCGGCGCGGCTCAACAACTACTTCGCGGCGACGGGCGAGAAGAACGCGAGCACCGCGGTCGAGATTTGATGCTGCTCGCTGCCGTCGATGGGAACGATCCAGGCCATTGGGGGCGGCGCTTGTCCGATCGCCTGGTCGGGAGACCCCAGCAGTCGGACCCCGGCATAAATGAACGAAGATGAATCGGGCGACCAGATCGTGTGCGACACCGCAAGCTGATCGAAGAAACGATACGCGGTCGATTCCTCGGGCGTGGTAAGAAAATTCCCGAGCGATTTTTCCTTGCCGCTTTGAACGTCCACTACCGCCCAGTTGTAATACGGCTTCTCGGCAGGCACGCCGATATACGCCAGATGACGCGAGTCGGGCGCGAAGAAAAATGCCGCGACGTCGTTCTTGGTGAGCCACTTCGAATTGGCGCTCGCAATATCGACCAGCTTGATCCCGTGATAGACCGGATTCTGCGGCGTGATCGCGGTCGAGTACGCCAGATGCGCCGAGTCGGGCGCCCATACAAAGCTGTTCTCTCCGACCGGCAGGCTCACGATCGAGCGCGGATTCTTCGCGTCAGGATCGGCAATCACGATGTTCGATTCGGCGTGGTAATTCGCGATGTAGGCGAGATGCCTGCCGTCGGGCGACCAGCATGGCGTCTTGAACGGGGTGCGTCCGCTCGAGAGCACCTTATCGACGTTCTGGCTGGTGGGCGTCAGGCTCATCAGCGAAACCTGTTCGGTGCGATCCGAATTCAGTGCGAGCGTGTGCACCGCCAACTCGCCGGCCGTCGCGCTCCAATCGAAATAAAGCGGCATGCCGGTGGTGACGATTCTGACCGGCGACGATTCCTTGATCTCGGCGAGCATCAGGCTTAGTCCGCGCGGCGCGCCGAGCAGGAACGAGAGATGCTGTCCGTCGGAAAGCCAGCTCATGTACACGATACGCTCGGTGCGGCTCTCGAAGATCTGGGTCGGCTGCTGCCGGGCCAGATCGTAAACCCACAGCGCGAACGAGTTGTCGGCATCCTTGTGGCCCTCGGACCAGTACGCGAGGCGCTTGCCGTCGGGCGAGAACGTCGGCAACCCGTACTCGGTGGAGTTGCCGGGGCGCTCTTCGGAGCCGTCGTCCGCCACCGGCAGAACGCCGTCGTCGCGCCGCACGCGCATCGCCGGAGCCTTGCACGTGATGCATTTCGGCTTCGCGCATTTCGTATCGCAGTAGTAGATGTTCGCGTCGGTGCCGACGAACGTGATCGCGCCGGCCGGGATCGGAGCGCCACGGGCAATCGTCGCGGCGAACAACAGGAGGCATCCCGCGGCTGCGGAGATTTGGAGCCAGGCGCGCGCAGATCGGATCGCTGATATTGTCATCGAACCCTAGAATTGCGCCTGCAAGGGCTCGATGGCAAGAACGATCCTTGCCGGATCAACGATCCTCGGCCGGATGTTGACTTGAGCCTCCAATCAGGCAAAGTTGGATGGATGCGGCGAGCTGCAATAATTTTCTGCGCTGCGCTTGTACTTGGCCTGCCCGCTATTTCGAACGCGCAGTACAACGACAACGATCAGCAGAACCCCAAGGAATATCACGACGAGGATTCGCAGCCTCTAGCGATAGTCAGCTACCTGTTTTACCCGATTGGATACGCGTTCGAATGGTTGGTCGCGCGTCCCCTCCATTATGTCGTTGCCGAGAGCCCAGTGGCGCCGGTGTTCAAGCCGATCGATGGCAATGACGCCGCGCCGCCGCCGCCGGTTCCGATAATCCCCGATAACACGCTCAACTCAGCTGCGGCGGAATCGACGACGCCGCAGGATTGGTCGCCCACGCGGCGCACGACCACCGAGCCTGCGTGGGGCGTCGCGAAGCCCGCGCCACCATCGCAATCGTCGAACGCGCCGCCCTCGGCCGATCAGCCGGTGCTTCACTGAAACTTCGCGTTTCACGTGAAACATCGCGATCGGCCAAATGAACCACAGCATTCGGGGGTCATATTATTTTTGAATGTTGCCTATTTTCAGGCAGTAGAATTTTTGCTAATCGGATACGTCCAATTCGATAGGGTGAGCTAATGTATCCTCATCCACCGTTGGGAGGTTCTCGCATCTGAAATGGCTGCTGCACTGAAAGAAAAGGCTCCGACCGATCCGGCCGAACTTAAGAAGTGGCGCGAGGACGAGCAGGCCAAGGAACGCGCGAAACGCGACAAGGAAAAATCCGAACTCGGCACGCTGTGGAGCCGGCGCGATTTCCTGGGCGTACTCGGATGGAGCGGATTTGGCGCATTCTCGCTGATTGGATTGCTCGCGGCCGTACGCTCGGCCTTTCCGCGCGTGCTCTTTTTACCACCGTCGAAGTTCAAGGCCGGCTTGCCTGACGACTACGTGGTCGGCGAAGTCAGCGAGAAGTACAAGCAGGATTTCCGCACCTGGATTATCCGCACCAAGGCCGGCTTCTACGCGATCTTCGCCAAGTGCACGCATCTCGGATGCACGCCGCGATGGCTCAAGACCGAACAGAAGTTCAAGTGCCCATGCCATGGCTCGGGCTATTACATCAGCGGGCTGAACTTCGAAGGACCGGCGCCGCGCCCGATGGATCGATTCAAGATCTACGTCGGCGACGACGGCCAACTGGTGGTCGATAAGGCGGTCGTCTACACGATGGAGCCGGGAGTCGATCCCAACGACCAGCATCCAGAGAGCATCCTGAAACTCGTCTGAGCAGGATCTCGACGGCGATTTGTGTAGCCCTTCCATCCCTCTGCTCACGCCAAAATTGATCGATAACTCAAGCGGCGCCACGCTATGCGAGCACGGTCGAGGCCACCACTAGTTGGCCGCGTAATTGCTCCTCTCCTGAGAAGGGGATGGTGCGCTTGCTACTTGCGAGCACCAAAGTCCGTCGATGCTCGTCTACGCCGCAACGATCTTTATTGGCGCGTTTCTACTGTTCCAGGTTGAACCATTACTGGCACGATATATCCTGCCCTGGTTCGGAGGTACATCAGCCGTATGGATCACCTGCATGTTGTTTTTTCAGTTGCTATTGGTTGTCGGGTACGCATATTCGCATTTAATAGCAACTCGCCTGCAGCCGCGGATGCAGGCAATTGTTCACATTGCGATTGTCTCCGCATGCGTCCTGCTGATGGGCAGTCTCGCACTGATATGGCAATCACCAATCACACCTGGGCCGAACTGGAAACCTCTTAATCCCGATTTCCCCATCACAAGAATCTTCATCCTCTTGCTGGTCAGCATCGGACTGCCTTTTTTGATCCTGTCCACCACCGGGCCGTTGCTACAGGCGTGGTTCGCGCGATCGCACGAAACTGCCTCGCCCTATCGATTGTACGCGCTATCAAATGTCGGCTCGCTAATGGCGCTGGTGACGTATCCTTTCCTCGTGGAACCGGCGCTAACCCTCAGGGTGCAGGCGATCGTGTGGTCACTGCTATTCGTCGCTTTCGCCGTGGGTGTTGGCTTATGCGGATTGAACCTGGCCAAATCCGCGGATTCGGCTCTGCATTCTGCCGGCGCAGACTTCCCCGCGACCCCGTCGCAATTGGCCGTTCCGACTCGAACCACCTACGCACTCTGGATCGCGCTGGCTGCGGTTGCCTCAGTAATGTTGCTTGCGACGACCAACCAAATTTGCCAGGAGGTCGCGGTCGTTCCTTTTTTGTGGGTCCTTCCGCTCGCGATTTATCTACTCTCGTTCATCATTTGTTTTGACTCCGAGCGATGGTACCGCCGCGGGATATTTCATCCCGCGTTGGGGGTTGCGATATTTCTGAGCTGCATAATCCTCTGCCGCGCGACAGCGAACATCTTTTCTCAAGTGCTGATCTATTGCGTACTGCTGTTCGCGGCTTGCATGGTCTGTCACGGCGAGCTGGTCAAATTAAAACCCGCCGAGCGATACCTCACTTCGTTCTACCTGACGATCGCCGTTGGCGGCGCGCTCGGAGGCATTTTTGCGGCTTTGGTAGCGCCCAGGATATTCACCGGTTACTGGGAATTTCATCTCGCAATTTGGGCGAGCGCGCTGATGCTGTACATCGTGATGATGAGGGACCCGCAATCGTGGATTCACGAACGCAGACCGGTGACGGCGATGCTGCTCGCAGCCGGCGCGCTCACTCTGCCTCAACTGCTCGGCGATGAATCGATTGCCGACGCGATGCATGGTCTCGGCAACCGCGATCAACCCCTGGCAACCCTCGTCGCGTTCGGGCTACTAGCCGCAGTCGTCTTTCGCAAAGATTCCGTACTCACCCGCAAGCGCCCGGGCCTGATTGTGCAAGCTGGCGTGATCGCCGGATTAATCGTCGTCGGAGGAGTATTACTAGTTAGTATCGCCGCAAACCTTGTTACCAGCTCGTTTACTACGCGCAATTTCTATGGTTCGCTATCAGTGTATTCACTCAACAAGGATAATCCCGCTAAACATAACTACACACTTCGCCACGGCCGCATCGTACATGGTATTCAGTACACCGCGCCCGGCGAAAGGAGTCTGCCGGTATCCTACTATTCCCGCTACAGCGGCCTCGGACTGCTGATGGCTCACCTTCCGCGTCGATCGGCGCCTGACCCGCATGATCGATCGATCCGCATGGGCGCGATCGGACTGGGTATCGGGACGGTTGCAGCATACGGGCAACCGGGCGATTACATCCGCTTTTACGAGATCAATCCGGCAGTCACGAAAATTGCCACCGATCCGAACGGATTCTTTACTTACTTGCGCGATACCACCGCCAAAGTAGATATCATTCCAGGTGACGCGCGATTGTCCATGGAGCGCGAAGTGGCTAATGACAACGCACAGGGATTCGACGTTTTGGTAGTCGATGCTTTCGCGGGAGACGCCATCCCGGTGCATCTGTTGACCCGGGAGGCAATCGCGATCTATCTGCGCGAGTTGAATCCGAGCGGTGTCCTCGCGATTCATATTAGTAATCGATACCTCGATCTTCGGCCGGTGGTTCATGAATTGGCGGAGCGATTCAAGCTCCACTCCGGCTGGATGCATGCGCCTGG
>JBGPNU010000244.1:0-5464 GCA_041487675.1 Binatus sp. (SeqCode) | reverse complement strand
TTAGAATGCATCGAGGAATTTGCTGATGGCTTCAATCCCGGTCATATCGTCAAACGACTGCGCGGCGGCCGCGCTGGTCGCGGCGCTGGAGCGCGATGGCTGCGCGGTAGTAACCGGAGTGACCGATCGATCGACCAGGGACGCGATTACACGCGAACTCGCGCCTTATCTCGAGAAAGCCGACCCGAACGCGGCGACCGATCGCAACAACAAATATTTTTCGAACAGTGCGGGATTCTATCCGGGCCACACCAAGCGCATTACCGGGCTGGTCGCGAAGTCGGAGACTTTTCGGAGCTTCGTTACGCATCCGATGATGTTGGCGGCGTGCGACGCTGTTCTGAAGCCCAATTGCGAAACCTACCAGCTGCACGTGGGATCGGCGCTGGTGGTTGGACCGGGCGCTACGATGCAGGTGCTTCATCGCGAGGATGACGCCTATCAATTTTTCAAAGTTCCCCGCCCCAATCTGGTTCTCGCGAGCATGTGGGCAATCAGCGATTTCAGCCGGGCGAATGGGGCGACCAATCTCGTTCCGGGCAGCCATCGCTGGCCGCAAGGGCGCGAGGCGCGCGCCGAGGAGATCGCTTCCGGCGAGATGCCGGCAGGCTCGGTGCTGGTCTGGATGAGTGGAACCTTACACGGTGCGGGCGCGAACCACTCGCATCAATGGCGTTACGGCGTGTTTCTCTCCTATTCGCTGGGATGGCTGCGCCAGGAAGAGAACCAGTATCTCGACGTTCCTCCGGAACTCGCGCAGACTCTCACGAGAGAGCTCCGCGATCTGGTCGGCTACAAGATGCATCAAGGGCTCGGCTTCGCCGAGGTCCGAAACGATCGTTCGAGGTAGCCTTGGGTTCAAGCGAAGAACAACAGCGATCTCAGCCGGCTTTGAACCCCTTTTTCCTCTTGAGGAGCACGATGTACCCGCCGATGAGCGCTAGGTCGTGAATTTTGAGGCGAGCGCGAGTACCATCGGGGCGGTCGATAATCACAAGCTCCCACCCCTCAAGATCGATGGACGTGGCTTCGTCGCTCGCTCGCTCCCACTTTAGGTCATAGCCATCGGCTTTGAGCTTCTCGACTAAGCCTGATTTCTGCGGGTACTCCGTGTTCACCCAGAGATCGACGACCTCAGCGGCCACAGGAGCATTGGCCGTTCGGGTCCTGCCAATCTCGGCGCTCGGTTTCTGCGGCTGATCACCTCGCCGAATTGCCCGTACTAGTTCCGCGATAACATAGTCGAGTCCCTTGTCCGAGGAAGCGGCCACCCTATCTGCCAAGGTTGGCGAATACGCGCGGATTTGATCGGCACCAATCCGGTGCCATACGGGCAGTATGACTTTCGTTCCATTAACTTCGCGGGCAACCAGTCCGTCTAATTCTTTTTGAGGCCACTCTTTACGCAAGAAATTTGGACTTATCACAACAATGCCAAAGCGGGATTGGGCCAAACCGCGATCGATCGAACGACGCAAGCTATCACCTATGGTTAGAGTGAATTCATCGAACCAGACTTTGAGACCGCGGCTTCTGAGACCTTCGGCCAGTGGGCGGGCAAACTCTTCCTTATCTTCGCTCGCATGGCTAATGAAGACGTCCCATTCCGTCGTCCGCCCTGAATTTTCTGCGGCGATCATATCTCTGGATATGACCTCCCAGAGAACATCGCTGGGCTCGTAGCTGATGTCCTTGGCAATGTCTCTCACCTTCTCGATGCGGTCGGTCAGCGATTTTAGTGCACCGCCAGGCCAGCCGGCTTGGACTTTTTCCGCGCAATCCAGTTCACGCTTTCGTATCATCACCATCAGCGCAGCCTTCGCGTAGCGAAGAGATCCCACCGAGATCCCGAAAACGACGACGCCCCTCGTGCTGGACTGACTTAGCTGGTCGTTTCCCCATTCGATCATATGGGTCAAGTCATCGACTTCCTGCTTGTATGGCGGGTTCACAGCGCCGTGTTCAAGCGCGCGCCGGTTCCAAACTTCGAGCCCCTCGCGAAGGAAACCATATGCTTCTTGGAGAATTAGGAAATCCTCGCGGGTGAGCGAGAAGTCTCCTGCACTCGTTCGATCAAAATCATAGTGATAGGTCACGGTCTCGATTCAAATCCCCACGTGCTCAAGCTTATTAAGCGTGAAGGGTCTGTTCCTCAATTGATCTCATCAAGATCCGCATCTAAGTCAAACCCGTACCGTTTGCCATCCGGAGCGAGCGGGACGATGTGCGGAAATGGTTTTCCGGTGCGCTTGCGAACCTCGTGACACACGCGATCCTTGATTGCATTCCCGCGAAGCTCGGCGAGCATCCATTTGGCGCCATGGAGCTGCCCGCGGAAATACTCAGCTTGGACGCTGTCCTCGCCCCTTCGCTCGACTTCGGCATAGAGCATGCGAACGACTAGGTCGATAATCCTCACAGGTCGCTCCATATCGGTTGCATCGATCAGCAGGCGTTCCATCAAACTGGCCCGCGTTCGGCGTTCGGAGGCGGCCAATTTATCTAAGCGCTCAACAAGTTGTCGGTCAGTGCGAAAATTTAAGACTTCGTGTTTCGGGCTTGTCGATAGGGTATTCGCCGACTTTCTCATTACGCTTTCAATTGTATTACGTTCGTCGTCATTTTATCAACCCTCCAGAACCCTTTCCCTGGCCGCTTCTTCGCGCCGCCCAGAGTGTGCGCATTTTGCGATTCGGGCGTTCCGGCTTCAACGATCCAACGCGTTCATCCGAGGTGGCGAATGGCGTCGACAATATTGCGGCGCGCGGCCACTATCGCCGGTACCAAACTGCTGCCCCCACCTATCAGTATCGCCACCATCATGGTCTCGACGACAACCAGGCCCGGCACTCGAAGTGCGAGCCCGAGCGGTCCCAGCGCCGCGGAACCGAGCGATATCCCCCGCAATACCGCATACGCCGCTGCGCATCCGAGCACGCCTCCGATGAATCCCATGATCGATCCTTCGCCGACCAATGACGAGATGATGGTGGACGCCTGAAAGCCGAGCGCGCGCATGATCGCGATTTCAGCGTGCCGTTCACGAATGGACATCGCCGCCGTGTTCGCAGCTACGAGCGCGATCGTGACTGCGACGATCAAGCCGAGTACCCTGGCCATCGCGAACACGACCCGAAAATTCGACAGTAGGTTTGAGAAAAATGCGAACTCCGTTTCGGTGCGGGTCTCCGCACCCGAGTTCGCAAACATCCGGTCGATATCGCCGGCGACTCTTGAGATTGCATCCGACGCATCGACTTTAACCCAGTACATGTTAACCGGCGCGCGATGACTGGTTGCCTCGTCAAGGTAATCACGACGAAAGAGAAGGATTGGCGGAGGCGCTTTATCGCCAAGTACGCCTACGATCTGAAAGGTCAGGTTTACCGGATAGATAGTCCCGCGAAGCGTAATTTGCTGACCGACGTGCCAATGAAAGCGCTCCATCAGGGCGGGCCCCGCGAGACATGCGATTCTGAGCCGTTTGAACTCCGCGACCGCGGCCGGCGAGATACCCCAGTCGGGCCAGATTACGTCGAGCTGCTCGTGATCGACGGCAGCGTTGGGAAACAGGTCGGCCGGCTCATGATAGATTCCGAGAAAGAAGGTGAAAGCAGCAACCGCCTCGACATCGGGACGTCCCTCAATCTTTCGCCGGTAGGCCTCGGGCAACGAGTAGAACAGCCCGGCCTTGCTGTGACAGATCAGCCGCAGCGACGAGGCGCGGTCGCTCAGGATCCGATCCGCAATGGCGGGCAGGCTCGAAAGAACCGCCAACACAAAGATCGAAACCGCGATAGCCAGCGTAGTCAGAATCGCGCGACGCGGATTGCGCAACAGGTTCACGGAAACCAGATGGAGCATGTCGATGATCCTTCTCAGGCTACGCGCCCGGACCGAAGCTTCGCCGCAAGATTGCCCCGTCGTCTCACATCGATCCGTTCAAGGCTTAGCCATGATGCGAGGGTTAGAAGCTCGCGCGTCATCGCCTCTGCCACGGCGGAAAGGCGAACGCCGGGTTCCGAATGCGCCGCCAGTACCTGCAGGGTCCGCGATGCACGGTCGGATTTCAAATCGACGCGAGCGACGAGCCGGTCTCCAAGCAAAAACGGCAATACATAATATCCGTGCTCGCGACGCGCGGACGGCGTGTAAATCTCAATCCGATAGCGGAAGCCAAAGATTCGTTCGGTTCGCGATCGTTCCCATATGAGCGAGTCGAAGGGCGAGAGCAGGGCCTGGGCATCGAGCTTGCGCGGCTCCTTAGCATCGCGTGCGACGAAGGCCGGCTCGGGCCATCCTTCGACCGCAATCGGGATCAATTCGCGAGCCTCGACAAGTTCCTGGATACGATTCCTTCCCGCGCCGCGACGGATGCGAAAGTAATCGCAAAGATCTTTTTCGGTTGCTACGCCAAGGGCGCGGGCAGCGATCCTCATGAGTGCTCGCTGCGCGTCTTCGGCTTTCGGAGTCGGCAGCGCCAATACTCGAGCCGGCAGAACCCGCTCGGGCAGGTCGTACAGTCGCTCGAAGCCCCGTCGTCCCGACGCAGCGACGCGACCCGCGGCAAACAGCGCTTCGAGCGCTCGTTTGCCGTCGCTCCAGCCCCACCATTCGCCTTTGCTTGGGCCCGCGCCGCTCAGCTCACGAGCACTTAATGGGCCTCGTTCAGTGATCTCTCTAAGGGCGGCCTGCACGAAGCCTGGGCGGTGGTGGAGGTAACCCGGAATCGCGGTGTTGCTCCTTTCACGATGCTCGGCCGCCTCCGCCATCCGCCAGCGCATCAGCGGATGCAATTCGAAAGGCATCAACGATGCCATGTGGCCCCAGTATTCGAACAGCTCTCTATCGGCCGGCGAGCCGAACCACGCGGAGTCGAGCAGTTCCGATGGGTAAGAACCAAGGCGCGAAAAAAGCGGCATGTAATGAGATCGGACCAGCACGTTAACCGAGTCGATTTGCAGCAGGCCGATTTGTTTTAGGACGCGGCGCACGTGTATCCGGGCCGGACGAGCGGAGGGCCTTGGATTTGCGAATCCTTGAGCGGCGAGCGCAATCCGGCGCGCCTCGTCCGCCGACATTCCTGCGACTTTGCTCATCGTCTCGTCATCGTCTCCGCCTGCCCCGCACGATCAGCGCGCTCCGTCATGCGTTCCTGATCGTCAGGCCTCCATCGACGGGAATGACTGCGCCGGTAAGATAGGAAGCGGCCGGAAGACATAGGCTGAACGTAATGTGCGCGACCTCCTCGGGATAGCCATATCGCTTCAGCGCGGTCCGGCGTTTCGCAAAAATCGTCTTGTGCTCTTCCGGAATCGCGTCTGTCAGCGCGGTCCGAATCGGTCCGGGGCAAATGCAATTGACGGTGATCCCGTCGGGTCCAAGATCCACGGCGAGCGCGCGCGTGAGCCCGATAACCGCAGTCTTGGCCACCACGTAAGGGCTGTCACCGGGGCTTGCGCCG
>JBGPNU010000243.1:0-5481 GCA_041487675.1 Binatus sp. (SeqCode) | reverse complement strand
GTTCCAGGGCGATATGCGATCGTTCGTGCAATGGCGTCCGCGCGCCGCGCCCAAGTAATAGCAAGGGCCAGCCCCTGCACCCTAGTCAGGAACCCGCGAGCAGGGGCCAGCCCCTGCACCCATGTCAGGAGACGGCGACGACAGTCGCCGGGTGACGACCTCGCGAATGCAGCGCGTGCACCTGCAGCCACGCGGGGGGGTGATCGCTCGGATACCGATTCGCTTCGCGCGCATTCTCATGCGCACGCGGGTGTGGTCTTGCCAAGAGCGAAAATATATTGTGGCGGCCTGATGTCTGCGCGGCGCGGGATTGCCGCTCGCGCGACGTTGTGGCGTCGGGGTGTGGCGCAGCCTGGTAGCGCACACGCTTGGGGTGCGTGTGGTCGCCGGTTCAAATCCGGCCACCCCGACCAAATCACCTCTCAAGGAATCAGCGCCGCCGACGCCGTGCCGTGGCCGAAGTTCATGGCGGCGGTCGAGGTAAAGGTTTTCCCCACCGGGTCGTAGGTCTCGGCGGTGTTCTCCCCGTGAAGGTTGAAGAATCCCCCTTCGATCAACACCTGTCCGTCGAGTGCGGTGCCCGAGCCCGAAATCACAGTCGCGGTGTCGTCGTCGCGATGGTCGTTCATTGTCATCGGAGCCGCGAACAGCTTGGTGCCGGGATCGTAGATCTCAGCCGTATTCAGCTTGGTGGTGGCTCCCAGAAAGCTGGTTTCGCCGCCCGCGACCAGAACGGTTCCGTCGGGAAGCAGCGTCGCGGAGTGATCGACCCGGCCGATGCTCATGTTGTTGGCCGTCGGGGAAAAGTCGTCGGTATCGGGATCGTAAATCTCTGCGGTGTTGCGAGCAATCAGACTATCGTCGATGCCGCCGGTAATCAGCACCGTGCCGTCGGGCAGCGCGGTCGCGTCCGCGTAAGCACGAGCAAAGTTCATGCTCCCCGAGGTGGCAACGAAGGCGCCGGTTGCGAGGTTAAAGACTTCCGCGGATTTTAACCCCGGGGGATTTTCGCCGGCGCTTGTACCCCCGGCAATCAGAACCTGACCAGATTTGCTGCCGCCGGTCATGACCGCGCCGCAATGAGCTGCGCGCGGCACCGTCGTCTTCTGCGCAAGTATCTTCCAGCCAGTTTTGAACACCTCCGCCGTATTCTGAGGATTCTCATGCTTGTCAAATCCGCCGACCGCCAGGACGCTGCCGTCATTCAACTTCACCGCGACAAAGTCCTCGCGAGAGGCCTTCATGCTCGAGGCTTTTTTGAATTTGCCGGTGGATGGCGTGTAAGCCTCCGTGATCTTGGTGTGCGCCTTCGTGGTCTCTCCGCCGATCAGCAGAATCCGCCCGCCGACAACTGCGATTTGCGCCTCATCGTGCGGTACCTTGGTAGGGCAACCGGTCAGCCACGTGGCGGTTCCGGGATCGAAGAACTCCGTGTTGCGGGCTGCATTCTCGTTCACATCCTCGCCGCCGCTCACCAGCACGTCGCCCGTCTTCGGAATGTGCGGCACGCACTTCGCTTGAGAAACTCCCGCGTATGCGGCTGCGACTGCGATGGCCAGCAGGCCCGTGCGAAAACCACGCTTGATGTTCATGACGACTGAATATCTCCCTCCCGGCCAGCGGAATGGCGGTACTCTTAGCAGAAGTGTGTCTTGAAGAGGAACCGCTCTGAATTACGTTCATTTGTGTTATGTCCTGACGAAGCTGGTTTTGATCCGGCGCAAGGAGACGCACGATGGATTTTGGGACGCTGATATTCACCAAGCCTGAGCGCGCGGTGAGCGACGCCAAGTACGCCGAAGAACGCGGCTTCAGTCACGCATGGATTCCCGACTCGCACATGATTTGGGGCGATACCTACGCGTGCATGGCGCTCGCGGCGGTGAATACAAAAAAGATCAAACTCGGAACTGGAGTGGCGATCGCGTCGAATCGGATCGCGCCGGTCACGGTGCATTCGATCGCGACGATCAACCAGCTCGCGCCGGGGCGCGTGATCCTGGGATTCGGCACCGGGCATACCGGACGGCGCGTGATGGGTCTGCCGCCGGTCAAGCAGGCGGAGTTCCGCGAACAGGTGCGTGTGATTCACGACTTGCTGCACGATGGAGAGGCGACCTACAACACCGAGGGACTCAGCCGGAAAATAAAATACCTGCATCGCGACCGGCGCTTTATCAATCTCGACGATCGGATTCCATTTTACATCGCGGCCAACGGACCCAAGACGCTCGCGATCGCGGGCGAGTTCGGCGACGGCGCTATTACGACGGGAATAACCGACACGGACCGGGTTGCGGCGGTGCGCAAGAATATCGCCGCGGGCGCCTCGAAAGCGGGACGCAATGCGGACCAGATGCCGATCGTCTCGCTGACCCATATCTGCGTGCTGCGGCCGGGTGAAAAACTCGATTCGCCGCGGGTGAAATCGATGACCGGGCATTGGGTGATGGCGAGTTTTCATGCGATCGCGGCGGGATACGCGGGCGCGGGTTATCTGCCGGAGGGGGTGCAGCCGGTTTACCGCGCGTACGAAAAATACGTCGCCGCGATGAAGACGCCGGCCGCAGAGCGTTACCTGGAGCTGCACATCGGGCATTGCACCTACGTGGCGCCGGACGAGCGGCAATACGTGACGCCGGAGACGATCGCGGCGACGACGATAGTCGGTTCGCGGGAGAACATCGTCGAGCGGCTGCGAGCGCTCGAGCGGGCGGGATTGTCGCAGGTGTTTATCAATCCGCCGATGGACGGCTACGATGATTGTATCGACGAAATTTCGCGCGATGTAATCGAGCGGATGTAATTTCGGCGGGAGGAAAATCGACAATGAACGAAAGAGCGAAAGTTCCGGGAATCAAACCCGACGGCGCCGAGACCATGAATTGCTCGTTCTGCGGAAAGGATTCCACGCAGGTAAAGCAACTGGTCGCCGGCGGCAGCGGCGGATTCATATGCGACAGATGCGCGTGGCTGTCGATGATCATCGTCGCGAAGGCAAAGATCGCCGCGGCGCTGAAATTTCGCGCGAGTTCAGCGTCCGCGTAGCTAAGTGGCGGCCACTTCGGCGAGCGCGATCGAGTCGGCAGCGAGCGCGGGAACGTAGAAAGCTTCGGGCGAGCCCCATACGGTCGCGGGATGCGGCCGCGCGCCGACGGCGATCGGGTTCAAGAACACCTCGGAAATATTCGCGTTGATCCGGAGGCAGTTGGGCGCGAGCGGCTCCGAGATTTCTCCATTTCGAATCAGGTACGAATCGCCGCTGACGGTGCAGGTGAAATCTCCGGCGCGCTGGCCGTTGATCGGATAAGTGTACCAGACGCGGCCGACATAGATTCCGTCGCCGACGGTTCGGATCAGCTCGCGGTCGGCGAGACCTGCGCGCGTGCGCATCACGACGTTGGTCCCGGCCGAGCCCGGGCTCGCATCGAAACGCCGGCCGCCGCTCTCGCCGAGCCGGTAACCGTTGCGCGGCGGAAAATCGAGTTGGCCGGGGGCGTGGGACCCAAGTTTTTCCGCGCGATGCTCGTCGGTGAGGAGGCGATTGGTGGCGTAGAAGTGCGAGAGCAGGCCGACCAGCCGGCCGCCCCGAATCATTTCGACGCGGCGCGCGGGGATTCCTTCGCAGGTGATTCGACGGCGCATCGCGCCTGCGCGATAAGCGGGATCGTCGGCCAGGCTGAGCCGCGGATCCATCACGCGCTCGCCGAATTTCGCGTGGTAGGCGGAACTCGCGGCGTGAAACGCGCCGGTGGTCAGCGAGCCCATCACCATGTAGTTCAGAATTTCGGCGACCGGCTGCGGGCCGAGCACGACGCGAAATGTTCCGGAGGCGGGACGGACGCCATGGCCGAGAGCGAGTGCGCGGAGCACCGCGTCGCGGCCGAGCACGCTCGCCGCGGTGCGCATCGCCGCAACAGAACCGCCCAGCGCGTTGGCGGTGCCCTTGGCGTCGAGCGATTCGACTATCGAAGTCACGGAGGCGTTGAAGTGCGCGCCTTCGTCGGTGCGAATTTCGGCGAAGTTCGAATTGAAAACGGCGATTCGATCGCGAATGACGGAAACGTCGCCGCCGATGATTAGACCGGGGCGCTCGATAGGCGATCCGCCGGGCTTTTTTGGCGCATGCTTCGCGAAACTTTCGAGCGCGCCGCCGAGTACGTCCCAGGCGGCAGCGGCGATCGCGCGATCGGTCACTCTCGCCAAGTCGCTTTTTTCGGGGGTGGCCCCGACGTTCCCCAGGAGTTGCGGAGCGAAGCCGGGGAAGTGCGGATCGACGACCGCGGCGCTGCGCGCACGGCGGATCGCGTCGCGCACGGAATCGCGGCTCAAATCAGCGGCTTCAAACGCAGTGCCGACTTCATGCGGGTCGCGGCGCATCGCGATTCGCAACTGGAAACCGTCGGCATGAAGCGATTTGAACTCCTCGAGCCCGCGGCTCGGAATATCGGAGGTGTAGTTGAGCCGGGCGATGTGGGATTCGGACGAGGCGGTGTAAACCTCGAAGCTCGCGAGATCGGGTTCGCGAGCGAGGATAGCGGCGGCCTCGCGGGTGAAGGCTTTGAGTTGCGCGGTCCGGAGCATCAGCCGCCACCGAGGCGTGCGCGCGAGCGCAGCGTCGGACCGCCGTTGGACATCCGCTTGACCTGCATCGGCTGGCCCTTGCCGCAGTTGGGGATCGCCAGCAACCGCAAGTCGTTGCCGACCGCGTCAACATTCATGAAGAAGCTCTTCGAATCGGCGATGAGGCTGCCGGAACGGAACAATCGACCGGCTCGCCCGCGATCGATTTCATAAACGCGACGCGCCGAGATTCGGAAGTTCTCGCGCGACTCGGCGATCGACGGAATCTGATGACCGCAGACGTAGTAGCCGTGCTCGACGTCGGCGATGATTTTTTCGGGCGGGGTCTCACCGGGCATGAAGAACGTGTTCGACATCCTGATCAGCGGCAGGTGCCATCCTTCGCTCGCACGCGCGGATCCATTGGGCGGAGCGCCGAGCAGCGCGGCGGTCGCGCGCGAATTGAGAAAGCCGCTGAACACGCCGCGATCGAGATGCATCACGCGGCATCCGCGGGTGCCTTCGTGGTCGTAGCGATAGTGCCCGTAGCCGTCGAGGGTGGGATCCGAGCACGCGGAGAGCAGCGGCGAGCCGACGGTTTTTCCGAGCTGATTGTCCGCCAGCGAGCGCAGGAACCAACTGCGTCCGGCGTAGGCCGCTTCCATCTTGAGCGCGCGATCGGCTTCGCATGGATGGCCGACTATTTCGTGCGCGACCAGCGCGTTGAAATGCGGATCGGTCACGACCACGACTTCGCCGTCGGGCGGCTTGAGCACTGGCGCGGCGGCAAGCTCGCGCGCTTCACTCGCGAGATTGACGCAAAATTTGGCAAGGTCAGGATTGGGCATCAGCTCGCCGCGCCATCCGTCGCTGAGGCATTCAAGCCCGCGCTGCTGGCCGATCGTGTCGTAGCTTTCC
>JBGPNU010000242.1:0-5490 GCA_041487675.1 Binatus sp. (SeqCode) | reverse complement strand
AGCGCACAAGTCGCCCATCGGCGGCTGCGATTGCGTCCGAACCAGGCGTGAGCCGCCTCGTGATGCAGGTGGGCGGGATCGAACAGCGCGACCAGGACGTTTACGTCAAGAAGAGCGATCACTCAGCGCCTAGGGCTCGTCTCGGAGCCGGTTCACGATTTCCGGCGTGACGAGCCGCGCCCCTCGTTGCTTCGGCAGGATCGGCACGCCATTGCGTGTGCGCCGAGAGCGATCTCGAGGCGCCAGCGCACTGCGGGCCAGCTCGGAGAGAATCCGCCCTGCGGTAGTTCCGCGCCTCGCCGCGAGTTCCTTGGCGCTCTCCAGAACGTCCTCGTCGATATCCAATGTGGTCCGCACCTGGCGATCATCACGCATCAATCATCAGATGTCAACGGGCACTGAACCGTCCCCTTCCACCGGACTGCGAAAGCGCCGATCTCACCGTGGTTGGAGTTCGCTCTGGCATCACGGTTGCTAAAGGGCGTTCAATGAGTCGAAAGTATAACCGTAATTTCAAATGAGCACTGAAAGGAACCCGCACAATGATAGGCTTGGATGATCGCGTCGCGATTCCGCTCCCAAGCAGAGTACTCACCGCAACGGCGCAGGCGGCGACCGCATTACTATTGCTGATTCTGGTGCTCGCGCTTACCGCCCGGACCGCCGCAGCCCAGTCCGGAAAGCAGGATTACGAAACTTATTGCGCTGACTGTCATGGGCTTGGCGCTAAGGGCAACGGCCCCGCAACATTGACCATTCCGATGGCGCCGCCGCCGCCCGACCTCACTCAGCTGGCGAAAAAAAATGGCGGAAAATTCCCCCTCGATGAGGTCATGGAGACGATCGACGGCCGCAAAAATATACCGTCGCATGAGCGAATCCAGATGCCCTTCCTGGGAGCGATCCTTCAGAAACGGGGCAAGGAGTTCACGCCCGAAAGCGATGTCGCGGTGAAGCGAAGAATCGAATCGATGGCGCGATACGTCGAAGGCCTCCAGCAGAAGTGACGTGGAGGACGGCAGAGTTCAGCCAACTCGGGTCCACTTCGTAAGTTGCTAGTGTCTCACCCACTCAGGCAATGGCCGGGGCTCAGGGATCCACAAATTGCTCGCCGTGACGATGCCGATCAGGCTCCCGTGCTCAACCACGGGCAGGGCGCCAATCTCATGCTTTTTGAGCAAGGCTACGGCATGTTCGAGCGTTGCCGAAGGCGAAACCGTAACCGGATTGGGCGTCATCGCCGCTACCACCAGAAACGAGTCGAAAGAGTCGAGGTAATACCGCAGGTCGTACTCGCTAAGGATGCCGATCAGTTTGCCTTCATGTACGACCGGTACTCGGCGAAATCCTCCTGCCTTCATCCTGGTATCGGCGCAAACCAGAGTATCGCCCGGCTCCACCGTAACCGGCTTTTTCGTCATACACTCCCGGACCAGCATCTCTACCCTCCTGCGAAACTCGCAATGAGATGGTTAAAGACATCGCAAGAATGAGGCCACCCTTGTCCTTGTCAAAGACGAGCAACGGACAGCGCCAGGGTTGTGAAATATGCTTCCGATCGACACACCCAGTGAATCCCTTCGCTACGCCGCGGCGCTTAATGGGTCGCGCGCGCGAATGAGTGTAAAACCCTGAGCGTGCGTTCTCGATCCATCGGTTTCGAGGTGTAGTACTGGACATGATATGTACGCGCGCGCCGCTCGATCTCGGGACTGTGAATCGCCGCGATGTAGGCTACAAGTGCGTGGGGAGCGTGTTTTCGCACTTGGTCGAGAAGCCAGCCACGGGTCGATTCCTCGATAGCCTCGTCGTCGATTACAACTATCCTGACGTCCGGCTTCAGCAGAAACGCGCGCGCCTCATGCGGATCGGTAAATTTCTCGATGAACCACGAATCGCTCATGCCCTCGGCGATCATCTTCACGATCGATTCGTCGCGCGAAAAAACCGCTATGGCCCGACGCCTTTCGAGCGCGGTTCCGGCCGGCTCCCCTTGGGATGCGAGCGCAGCCCGATGCGCGGACTTGCGGCTTACTTTGTCCTGCGAGAAAAGTTTCAGTTGATTGTTCCGCTGGAGCATTGATGTGCCATGCTGGCAACCTGGCATCCCAGTTCTTGCTTGAAGCATGCCAGCGCAATTGCTCCGCCAAAACGCCGCTGAAATCCGCACAATTTTGGTTTTTGGAGGGACATATGTTAGAAAAGATTTGTCCCCGATGAGCGCAGCGTTTGACCGTTTGACGCCTTTCGAGACAGCTCGTCGGCTACCTAAGGAATGAAGACCAACACCGACCTGCCCCCTCCTCCTTCTCTGCCCGGCGGCGGACCGCGCCATTTTCATCTGCTCTGGGACCACGAACTCGACGAGCTCCGTCCTGTCCTGGAGTCCATCCAGAAACATCGCAACAGCGTGCTGGAACACTGGTACCAGCTCTATGTATTGCACTTTGCCGATAGCCGCGCCCTCGGCAAGACCGAATTCCTGGAGATCTTCGGCGGTGAACTGGACGCCACCCTGAAGGATCTCCTGGACAAGGACATGGACCGCTTCGCCGCCGACATCAGGCGGATCGGGGAAATACTCGCCGAACGAAGCGTGCCTTTCTCGGAGCTGATCGTCTCGATTCACCTTTTCGAGGAGAGCGCTGCGACTGCCTTCCCATCGTTTCCACCGCTGATGCCGCGGACCTACCAGTCGTTCGACAAGCTGAGCCACATTCGAATAATCGTGCTCGCGGATATTTATTTCCAGTCGAAGACGGCCGTCTCCAACGCGCGAATTCAGGCCCTGGAAAGCGAGGCTAGAATGCTCCCGCCGCACGCGCGCAGCCGCTTCCACGGTTTGGTCGGCGCAAGTGCCGCGATGCGCCAGCTCTACGAGCGCATCGAGGCGGCGGGCGCCACGCGCGGCACGATTCTAATCGTCGGCGAGAGCGGCACCGGAAAGGAATTGGTAGCACGCGCTATCCATGAGTGCGGCCGGATCCAGACCGCGTCGTTCGTCGCGCTGAACTGCGCGGCGATACCCAAGGATCTGATCGAGAGCGAGCTGTTCGGATACAAACGCGGCGCGTTCAGCGGCGCGAACACGGAGTACCTGGGCCTTTTCCGCGCGGCCGAGGGCGGAACCCTGTTTCTGGACGAAGTCACCGAGATGAGCGCCGACACGCAGAGCAAGCTGTTGCGAGCAATACAGGAGCGCACGGTGCGTCCGGTCGGCTCGACCAAAGAAGTCGCGGTGGAGGTGCGTCTGATCGCCTCGACCAACCGCGATCCGCAAGAAATGGTCCGCACGGGCCAGCTTCGACAGGACCTCTACTACCGGCTCCAGGCGAGCGTGATTCAGATTGCGCCGCTGCGCGAGCGCCTCGAGGATGTTGCGCTCCTGGTCGAACATTTCATTGAGCTTTTCAACGCGAGGCAGATGCGGGCAGTTCCGGTCACAGGGGCGGAGGAAGAAGCGATCGAGACAATGCGCCGGTATTCGTGGCCGGGCAACGTGCGCGAACTCGCCAACGCGATCGAGACCGCATTCACCTTCAGCCGCTCGCCCGTGATCCGATTGCAGGACCTGCCGGCATCGATCACCGGTTCGCGCGCCGCCGAACACGTGCCCACCGGCAGGGGAAATCCGGTTGGCAGTTTCGCCGATGCCGAGCAGGCGCTTATCCGCGGCGCGCTCGAGGCGACTGAAGGCAACAAGGTGCAGGCTGCCAAGCTGCTGAAGATCTCCCGCAAGAAGCTCTACGCCAAGATCGCGAAGTACGGAATCGAATGATCAGGCGCTCGGCCGGCGCGCTTCCTGCTGCCAGATGGCCGTGAGCGCGCCGTCCTGGTCAGACCACGTATAACGCGCGCGTCCGCCGAACGCTTTCTGCAGTTCGCGGGCGATCCGATGCGCGAGCTTTTGCGACGTGGTCAGCACCTCGAGCGTCGCGCCGTCCCATTTGCTGGAGACAATTCGACGCTCGGGCTGAGTGAATTCAGCGCGCCGTTCGACGTTGGCGATCCGCGAGCGGATCGCGTCCAGGTTTGAGAGCGCGCCCGAACCGCGGACCAACACGCGGCCGAAGTACTCGCCACTCTTCGCTTGCTTGCACGCCGGGCAGATCGTCCATGCCGCCGCGTTGATCAGTTTCGCGGGGAGCGGCCGATCGCGCCGCCAGGTTCTGGCCGTATAGACGCTTCCACAGACGTCGCAAACGGACGGATCTTCGGGTGCGCGCCCCTTCTGTGCGACCAGCGGGCTCATGTTGGAGCGCGTGCCGCGGCGGTTGAGGCTCCGGATGAGGGCCTTGCTGGTGTTGCCAGTGATCTGCTGCTTCATTCGATTCCCTTTCCTTTCCGGTTCATTCCAGGATGTCGCTGCGAGTAACGATGCCGGCCAACGCTTTGTGCTCGACGATCGGAATTGCCCTTAGCCGTTCATGATCTGGCTGGCTCCAGCAACGACAACTAAAAACGCTCTGAGCACATCGCTCGTGGTGACGATGCCGACCAGCTTTCCGTCGGCGACAATCGGCAGGCCACCGATCTTGTGCTTCAGCATCAGGCGGGCCGCGTCTTCCACCGTGTTATACGGCGTGACGGTGACGAGCGCGGTGCGCATCGCTGCGTTCACCCGCGTCGATTCCAGATAACCCGTGTATTCGCGGAGATCGCGTTCGGTCAGGATGCCGACCAGCCGCCCGTCATCCACCACCGGCACCCGCCTGAACCGACCGGCGTCCATGATGGTCTTTGCGTTCGACAAAGTGTCGTGCTGACCGATCGTTACCGGGTCCGAAGTCATCAGGTTGACAATTTGCACATTGTCCTCCGTGGCAGCCAATTGATGAGTGTGCAATTCGCTTGCCATGAGCGGCTGAACGTCGATCATCAAGAGTTGCGCTGAGCACGAGAGATTCCGCGACAAGCGGAATGAACGCGCCCGTCCCGCAGCATCAATTGGAAGCATCGGCACTCGCCGGTGGCGCGATCTGATACACCCCAGCGCGGACGACGATCGCATGATCGGCCGCCGGAATGGGACCCACTCCAGAAACATCGTGCCGGCGCTGTTAAATCCGCTATCGCGAGCCGCCAAGCCTGGATCGTCGCGATGGCACGCCATTGGCTATTGCTTTCAATACGGCGGCACTCCCGACCGCGAAGGAGGCACATTCTCATGGCACATCCATACCGCAGGATTCTTTGCCCGGTGGATTTCGACGATAACTCGATGCAAGCGCTCGATGCTGCCGCGGATCTCGCCCGCGAGAACAACGGCACCGTATTCGTCTTGCACGTGGTTCCGATAATCGTACCGCCGACCGGGATGCCAGTCTATGTTGATCTCTACAAAGGGCAGGAAGAGACCGCTCGCGCCAAGCTGCTCGAGATCGCGCACAAGCGGCTGGCCGGGCTCAAGTACGAACTCCTGACGCATGTCGGCGAGCCGGCCGGCGCCATCTTAAACGCCGAAAAGAAGACGAACGCCGATGTGATCGT
>JBGPNU010000241.1:0-5500 GCA_041487675.1 Binatus sp. (SeqCode) | reverse complement strand
TTCCGCGAGGGCGGTGACGGCCGCTTCCAGGTGCGGTTCCTGATGCGCCGGGTGTGCGACTTCGACACTCTTGTGACTGCGAGCGAGAAGGAGGCGCTGATTCTCGAAAACAACCTGATCAAGCAGTACAAGCCCAAGTACAATATCCGCCTCAAGGACGATAAATCTTATCTGAGCGCGAAGATCACCAATCACGCATGGCCGCGAATCACGGTCACCCGCAAAATCGTGAAGGACGGCGGCCACTACTTCGGCCCATTCGGCTCGGCCGACGGACTGCGCGAGACGATTGACGTAATCCGCAAGACATTTCCGCTCCGCACCTGCACCGATGCGGTGTTTCGTAATCGTTCGCGGCCCTGCCTCGAATATCAGATCAAGCGATGTCTCGGGCCGTGCTGCCTGCCCGTGGATCGCGATGAATACGGACGTCATCTGCACGCGGCGCAGATGCTGCTCGAAGGCAAGAACCTCGAGCTGCTGCGCGAGATGCGCGATCAGATGAAGGGTCATGCCTCGCGGCTTGAGTTCGAGGAGGCTGCGCGAATCCGCGACCGCGTGCGCGCAATCGAGAAAACCGTCGAGCGGCAGACCGTCCTGCATCACTGGGGAATCGACCAGGACGTGTTCGGAATCTACCGCGAGGGCGGATTTATCGAGGCTATCGTTCTGATCGTGCGCGGCGGCAAGCTGACCAGCACGCAAGGCTGGAGCTTCCAGGACCTCGAGTTCCCGGTCCACGACATCCTCGCCGATTTGCTGACTCAGTATTATTCGGGTGCGCGCAACATTCCCGACGAAGTGATCGTGCCGGTCGAACTCGAAGACGCCGGGGTTCGCGCGGAACTGCTCTCAGAGCGGCGCGGAAAGAAATGCGAGATGTTTCAGCCGCAACGCGGCGAGAAACTCCGGCTGCTCGAAATGGCGATGGACAATGCGCGCCAGAGTTTCGCCTCGCGCCGCGACAACGAAAAAACCCGCGAGCAGATGCTCGAAGAACTGCGCATCAAGCTAGGCCTCCGCAACTCGCCCAAGCGGATGGAATGCTACGACATCTCGAATCTGCAAGGCTCGATGGTGGTCGGATCCCAGGTGACCTTCGACGAAGGCGAACCGCAGAAAAATCTGTACCGCCGCTACCGGATTCGCAGCTTCGAAGGTCAGGACGATTTCGCCGCCATGTACGAAGTCTTGAAGCGCCGGCTCGAACGCGCGACGCGCGAGAACGAGTATCCCGATTTGTGGGTAATCGACGGCGGCAAGGGTCAATTGAACGTCGCGCTCGAAGTGCTGCGCGAATTCAAGCTGCGCGATCAGATCGATTGCGTGTCGCTCGCCAAGCAACACGTGCTGGGCGATCGGCGCGAAAAAGAGGTGACCAAATCCGAGGAACGTGTCTTCCTGCCTAATCGCAAGGACCCGATCGTGTTGCCGAAAAATTCGACCGCCTTGTTCTTGCTGGTCCGAATCCGCGACGAGGCGCATCGATTTGCGATCACTTACAATCGCGAGCTCCGGCGGCGCGCGCGGCTGCGCTCCGTACTCGATGACATCGAAGGCGTTGGACCTGTTCGCAGGCGCGCAATGCTTCGCCATTTCGGAAGTCTCCGGCGCATTCGCGAGGCGACCACCGACGAGATTGCGGCAGTGAAGGGACTCAATCGCGAACTTGCCGCCGAGATTCGCAGGCATCTCGACGAGATGGCGGCGCTGCTCGACCGCGAAGAGGCTGCCGAACCTCCTGACGAGGCGCCGCCAACTGGTCTGGCGGAACCCGGCAGTCAAGGTGCATAATCATCCTGTCAACATCGAACGTACGCTGGCATTGATGCGCAAGGGAGTGCGTAGCTATCGCCGCGGGAGCAACCTCCGTAAGACGCGTGGCGCGTGGACCCGTCGAATCCGACCCAGTCGAGGCGCGCAAATTCTCGCCCGCGGCGCGCGCACCTTACGCGCGCCAACTCGCCCCGCCGATCTATGCGGTCGCGCTCGCGATAATCGCGGGTGACGCGCTCGGCAATTTTCATGTCGTCATTTCATTGTGGCTGGCGGTGCCGGTCGCGGTCGTCGCACTCGGTGCGATGCTGGCAGGACGAACAACTTTTGGGCTTGCGGCGGCTTATCTTGCGATCGCAATCGCGGCGACCGCCACCGTCGCTCACATTCTCGATCCACCGCTACGACCGGACAGCATCGCTACCTTGGGCGATAGTTCGCCGGTCACAATTGAAGGCCGGCTGTTTCGCGAGACCGAGCGCGAAGCTTATGGCGAACGATTGTACGTCGCGGTAGCGCGCGCGGCGGAAAAGGCCGGGACGCTTCGACCGATGCACGGCATTGTGAGGGTGGCGGTGCTGGGCGGCGGGAATTTCAGACTCGGTGACGAAATCCGGCTAAGCGCGCGAATTCATTTCCCGCGCAACTACGGAAATCCGCGCGAGTTCGACTACGCCGGACAGATGGCGCGAGAGGGAATCGACGCAACGATGACGGCGCCAAATAATTCCTTGGGTACGCCGATGTTCCAGGTCATCGGGTACCGCCCGAGTTTTCCGGCGAGTGAAATCGAATCGATAAGAAACCATATCGGCGCGTTTTTCGATCGCAATCTAACTTATCCGGAGAATGCCGAGATGCGCGCGCTGGTGATCGGCGACCGCGGCGAAATCGGCGAGCCTCTTCGCCAGACTTTCGCGCGCACCGGGATGGCCCATCTGCTGGTTATATCGGGGCTACACTTGAGCATCGTCGCCGCGGCGGTATTCGCAGTCGTGCGGCTCGTGATGATGCTGTTTCGCGGACTCGCGAATCGCGGCTACGCGAACAAGCTGGCGGCGATGGCGGCGATGTTGGCCGTATGCGGCTACGCGTCGATCGCGGGGCATCACGTATCCACTGTGCGTGCGCTGGTGATGGTGCTGGCATACATGCTGGCCGTCACGATCGACCGGTCGAGCGAGGCGATCGCCTCGCTGGCTCTCGCGGCGATTGTAATCTGCTTCGCGCTTCCGGGTTCGACCGCTGACATCGGATTTCAGCTCTCATTCGCCTCGGTGATCGCGATCGTGCTTGGGATGCGCCGATTCGCCCCATGGTTCGCGCGCCGCAAACGACTCGGCAGGCTTGCGGGCGAAGCGACCTCGCGTAGCTGGCGTTTTGCCGAGGTCGCAATCGGTTACCTCGCGGTGTCGTTCTGGGCGATGGTCGGGACGGCGCCGCTCACCGCGTATCACTTCAATCAGTTTGCGATCGTCGGCCTGGTCGCGAACGCCGTGGTCGTGCCGATCATGGCGTTGGGCGCCACGGTAAGCGGGCTGGTCGCCGCGGGCTTGAGCTTTTTCTCAGAGCCGATCGCCCGGCCGGTGCTGATGCTAGGGGCCAAGGCGCTTGCGGTTGGGAACTGGCTCGCCGAATGGTTCGTCGAATGGCCGCTCGCCTGGGAGCGCATCTTCACGCCGACGATGGTGGAACTCGCGATCGTTTACGCGCTGCTCATGATTTGGCTGCTTGCTCCGCTCGCGATGGTACCGGACCCAAAAGTATCGCAAACGGATGAGATTCGAGGCGCCGACGGTAACGATGCGCGGGTGCGCCCGCGATTTGGATGGCGCGCGTGGTGTGTGGCGGCGCTCGCGATCGCGCTGACCATCGATGCGGCCGTCTGGACCTACGACCGATTCCTGAATCCGGATCTGCGGGTCACCTTTCTTTCAGTAGGCGAGGGTGACAGCGCGGTGGTGCGATTTCCCGGCTCGCGTGTGATGTTGATCGATGGCGGTGGCTCCTACGGAGGCTTCGACGCAGGTGAGCGGATCGTGGCGCCATATCTGTGGTCGCGGAAAATCATGCACGTCGATTATATTGCGCTGAGCCATCCCGACCTTGATCACTTTGGCGGACTCGATTTCATAGCGATGAACTTCGGCCCGCGAGCGTTCTTGACCAGTGGAGTCGAGAGCCTCGACTTGAGCTATGGACGCTTCATGGACGATCTCGCTCTCGCCAAAGTTCCTATCGTCAAGGTTGGTCGTACCGCTCCGATCGCCGAAATTGGTGGAGTCACGATCTCTTCGCTAAACGGGGAAGTAGATGTGGAGGCAATGCATAATAACAGTTCGCATAGTAACAGTTTGCACAACAACAGTTCGATGGTGCTGCGGCTCAGTTTCGGAGGCGTGTCGATTCTGTTCACCGGCGATATCGAGTCGGCGGGAGAGCGCGCGTTACTCGACACGCGGCGCGATCTTCGCTCGACGGTGCTCAAGGTGCCGCATCATGGCAGCGCGACATCCTCGACGCCGGCATTCATCGCGGCGGTGCATCCGGAAGCGGCAGTTATCTCAGACGGATATCTGAATCACTTTCACTTTCCGTCGCCGCTGGTGCTGAATCGCTATATTGAAGCGGGCGCGAAAGTGATCCGGACGGATATCGATGGGGCCGTAATGGTCGATGCAACGCGGCGCGGGATAACGATCCGCACGCGACACGATGGCAATTGAGACATCAACTCAAATGAGGATGCCCACGATGGCGGCGCGAGCGACGATCACGATCCGGCCAGTGGGAAACCGCATACGTCAGTGCCCCCAGTGCGGCAAATTTCGTCGCCGGTAGACAGCACGACGGTGCGGTCGTTTCGATCATACGCCGGTTATTGATGTAGTGTCAGGTAGGAAAATTCGGGTTAGCAGGATCGGTGTTGAAAGTTCGCTCATACGGGATTTCGGGACCTCGGGTGATCGTCGTGCACGGGGGACCGGGCGCATGCGGATCGATGGCTCAAGTGGCGCGCGAAATTGCGGATTCGTTCCGGGTGATCGAGCCGTTTCAAAGCAGCATCGGCACAACCGTCGCCGGCCACGTCGCGGACCTGAATGAAGTCGTCGAATCGTGCTCGGAAGGTATCCCGCCGGCGATGGTGGGACATTCGTGGGGAGCGATGCTGGTGCTCGCATATGCGGCGGCGCACCCAGGCATGGTGGGACCAATCGTGCTCGTATGCTCTGGCACGTTCGATTTGTCGGCGCGCGATCGGCTGAGCGCGAACCTGGCGAAGCGGATGGATCAGGACATGCGGCGACGATTCGAACGCGTGAATCAGTTGCCGAATCCAAACGATCGATTCCGCGCGCTGGGCGGCCTCACGATGGAGCTCTATTCGTACGATCTGGTGACGACCGATCAGGAGATCGATGAGTCGGAGCCGGGCTCGAACCACGAGACATGGGAGGACATGGTGCGGCTGCAGAATGAGGGCGTGTATCCGGCGGCGTTCGCGGTTATTAAATCACCAGTCCTCATGTTGCACGGCGCGAGGGATCCGCATCCCGGGGGAATGATCAGGGCGAGCCTGGCGCGCTATATCCCGCAGTTGGAATATCGCGAGTGGGAGCGATGCGGCCATTATCCGTGGCTCGAAAAGGCCACCCGCGATGAGTTTTTTTCTGTGCTGCGCAACTGGCTCGCGGATCGACTCGGCGAGCGTACGCAAACCTAG